>RFTK01000057.1 GCA_009923505.1 Betaproteobacteria bacterium | reverse complement strand
TATAGAATCAATTTGGGACACGGTATTACCTCCATTGAACTCGTTTTTGCACTTACAAGTTTAATGAATACCGTCGTCCCCCTTTAATGATGAAGAGCCAAATAAATCAACAAGTTAGCCCCGACTGGGGCTTCTTTGTTCGCAAATTATGTGGTCTCGCCCAACCCAATCGAAGAGGGCTTTGATGTCTCCTTTGTCGTGGGGCCCATCACCTGGCCAGGGGTGATGGATTTCACGATTACGCCATCACGATATCCTCAACGATGAAACACGCGGTCTCAACTGCACTTTTTATAGGGCAATCGGCCCCAATGGAGATACGCATTGATCCTAGGCAGAACAGTAACAATGCCTAGCAATTGTTAAATGCAACCCGCATGGGAAATGGCATTTCATTATTGGCCGCGCACATCGCCCATCCCATCATTCAGTCCGAAGAGTCGCGCAACTAACAGCCTGGCAGTGAAATCCCTAGTGGCGCCGACTGCTAAAAGGCTTTCAATCAAGGTTTACAACAAAATGAGCCCACGCTGGCCCAGGAGACTTGCATGCAGCACGCCACTTTTCATACCCCCCGCTCAGATCGCCGCGACATCCTCAAGCGCATGTCCCTGGGTGCTCTGGGACTGAGCACATGGGTAGGGACCGGTGTCCTGCATGCGGCAACGGGTTTCTCTTCCCAGGGCTTGGGTCGCATTGCGCCGGCCATGTCCTGGCAGATCGAGCAGGGCATTTTCCCGGGGGCCGTCAGTTTGGTGGCGCACAAGGGTAAAACCGTCCATTTTGAGACCCATGGTTTCCAGGATGCTGCCAAGACTGTGCCCATGCACAAGCACAGCATTTTTCGACTGGCCTCGATGACCAAGCCGATCGTCACCACCGCGGCCATGATGCTGGTGGAACAAGGTAAGTTGCGTCTCAACGACCCGTTGGTGAAATGGCTGCCTGAATTGAAGAACCTCAAGGTGGAAACTGCTCAGGGTGATGTTGATCTGGTGAGACCCTTGCTCGTTCATGATGTGATGCGGCACACAGCGGGTTTCGTGTACGCGGGTAGCACCAAGTCAGAACGGATTCGCAAGCTCTACAACGAATTGAACATTGAATCCCGAGAGGTGGATATCACCAGTGAAGACATGCTGAAAAATCTGGGGCAAATCCCCCTGGCTCATCAGCCCGGTACCTTTTGGGAGTACTCGATTGCTGTTGATGTGCTGGGACTGTTGATTGAACGGGTTGCCAACCAGTCGCTAGATGAGCTTGTTCACACCCTGCTATTGGGTCCATTGAACATGCGGGATACAACCTGGTGGGTCCCGCCAGAAAAAACCAAGCGCTTGGCCGAGTGTCTGGACAGCGACCCGCTCAAGGCCGAGATGCTGAAATCCTATCGACAATCGTACAACCCGCGTGGAAAAAGTTACTTCAAGGGCGGAGCAGGCTTGGTGGGTACTGCGCAAGATTATCTGCAATACGCCCAGATGATGGTCAATGGGGGGCATCTCAATGGGCGCCGTTACCTTTCGCCCAAGACCGTCGAATTCATGCTCTCCAACCACACGGTCGGCATGGGGGGCAGCACCATTGGAACCACGGGACCAGGTTACGGCTTCGGCATTGGTTTTGGTGTTCGCTTGGACGAGGGCATGGGCTGGACCGCAGGCTCCAAGGGGGATGCCATGTGGGCAGGTGCCTGGGGCACCAGTTTTTGGATCGACCCGAAAGAGCAGTTGGTGGGGGTACTCATGGCGCAGGCCCCGTCCTATCGCGTACCTAACCGGATGCTTTATAAAAACCTGGTGTACGGGGCGATGAAAGCCTAAGATCTGACCCACCGGCTGTCTGAAAAGGGCCATTGATCGCCGACTCGGTGATCAATGGCAGGCCCTGTCGTGATTTCAGACTTGAAAAATCGCGAGCGATAGAACTGATGGGACTGGACTCCCCCCTTGTCTCGGCTAACATCTTGTTGAACCTTGCGCAGACAGTCTGGAATTCAAATGATTCAAGCCATATCCTGGGTACTTGCAGCCACCCTGGTCGCCATCTCCCCCGGGGTTTTTGCTCAGTCTTATCCCAGCAAGCCAGTCAAGTTGGTGGTGCCACAAGCCGTGGGCGGTGCGACGGATGTCTTTGCCAGGCATCTGGCGCAGAAACTCACGCTGGCCTGGAGTCAACCGGTGGTGGTCGAAAACCGCGTGGGCGCTGCCGGTGTGCTCGGCACCGACTTCGTGGCCAAATCACCCACCGACGGCCATACGCTCCTCTTCACCTACGCCGGGTCACAAGCCGTCAACCCCAGCCTCTATCCCAAAATCCCTTTTGACTCGGTCAATGACTTTGTCCCCATCACCCCGGTGGCGACAACGGCTTTCTTTTTGGTGGTCGGGGCCAATTCCCCGGTGCAAAACTTCCGCGACTTGTTGGCGCTTGCGAAGGCTCAGCCTGGCAAAGTGACCTATGCCACGTCGGGCAATGGCTCTATCAACCATCTTCTGTCGGAGTCACTCAATGTCGAGGTAGGTATCAAGACGGTGCACGTGCCTTACAAGGCTATCGCAGCAGCCATGACCGATTTGATTGGGGGGCAAGTCGATACAGCTTTTGCCGCCGTCCCCTCAGCCTTGCAACTCATCAAAGGCGGCAAGCTGCGGGCGATTGGCGTCTCCAGCGCCAAGCGCAACAGCAGCATGCCCGACGTGCCCACGATCGCTGAGATGGGGTACACCCAATTCAATGTCAGTCCCTGGTGGGGCCTCCTGGCACCGGCGGGAACCCCCAAGGCGATCATCGACAAAATTCATGCGGATGTGGTCAAAATCGTTCAAACGCCCGAGGGGATCAGTTTTTTCCGCGAGCAGGGCTCGGAGGTGTTCACCACCAGCCCTGAAGAGTTCCGTAAGATTCTCGAGGCCGATGTGGTGCATTGGGCCAAGGTGGTCAAGAGTTCCGGCGCCAAACTCGATTGAAAGGCTTGCGCATGATCCTGTCGACTCTTCACCTGCGTGTTGGCGATCCTCTATGAAAATCTGCATCTTCGGTGCTGGAGCGATCGGTGGATACTTGGCTGCGCGCCTCTTGAAGTTCACGCCTCATAAGATTTCTGTGGTGGCGCGGGGGGCGCAGTTGCATGCTATTCGCACACGTGGTCTGCGCTTGGTCACCCCCAGTGAAGATTTTGTGGTCTCCCCGCATGCTGCCACCGACCGTGCACAAGACCTGCCTGCGCAAGACCTGGTGTTTGTCACGCTCAAAACGCATGCCCAAGCTGCTGCTGCCTCGGACATTGCCGATCTGCTTTCGGGCGGAGGCAGTGCGGTCTTTGTCAACAATGGCATCCCCTGGTGGTGGACGTATGGAGTCAATGGCGATGCAGGTCAGAGTTTGCCCCGGCTCGACCCTGAGGGGGCTTTGTGGCAGCAGGTCCAGCCTCAGCGCGTGATGGGTTGCGTGGCCTTTTCGGCCAATGCGGTGGTTGAACCCGGTGTGGTGCGGCACACGGCCAACAATCGCTGGGTCTTGGGTGAACCTGGCGGACAGGCAAGCGAGCGCCTGGCGCAAGCCGTCGCGCTGCTGCGCCAGTCTGGACTCAACACCGAATCCAGCGACCGTATTCGCCAGGTTATCTGGAGCAAGCTGCTGCGTAACGCAGCCATGAACTCACTCTGTGCGCTCACGCGGGTCTCGGTGGACCAGCTGGCCGTTGTGCCTGGCATGATGGACTTGTACAGCACGCTGGTGCAAGAGATCGCTGCGATCGCTGCCGCACAAGGCTACGCGTTGGGTGACGAGGTAAGCGCCGCCCAACAGGTGCCCCTGCTGGGCGCTGCGATCGACGGCACCCAAAGCGCTCGAATCAAACCGTCGATGTTGCAGGACATCGAAGCGGGACGTCGCATCGAGGTAGAAGCCATTGTCGGTCAGGTGCAAGTCCTGGCGCGCGCCAGTCGCGTTGTCACCCCTGTGCTCGACGCTTTGGTTCCCTTGCTGCGTGCGCTGGATCTGGCGCAATCGTCCACGATGACGCTGCCAGCTTCGCACTGAAGCTTTCCCTCCCTGGGCTTCGAGTCGGGCTGTTCGACTCAGACCGTCGGCCCCCTGTAGGTAGAGGGCTGCAGATCTGCCACGGTGGAAGCGCGCCGTTTCAACCAGTATTGGTACGCTGGCGCCAGCAAATCAAACTGAGGATCGCAGCCCAGTTTTTGCGCGGCATCAACGGCCCAATTGGGGTTGTAGAGCATTTCTCGCGCCAGCGCGATCAGATCGGCACGGTCTTCACGCAAGATGTTTTCCGCTTGCTCGGCATGCACAATCAATCCAACGGCCATGGTCTGAATGCCTGCCTCACGGCGGATCTGTTCCGCGTAGGGCACCTGATATCCGTAGGTGGGTTTCAGTGCGCCGACCGGGGGTTTGCCCAGCAAACCTCCCGAACTGCAGTCGATCACATCCACCCCCAGGGGCTTGACCAGTCGGGCCAGCGCCACACTTTGGGCGGGGCCCCAGCCTGCATCATCTTCGGCAGACAGTCGCAAAAACAGAGGTTTGTGTTGGGGCCAATGGGCACGCACACTTTCCACCACCTCTATGGCAAAGCGCATCCGATTGAGCTCGGATCCACCGTAGGCGTCGGTTCGTTGATTGGCCAGCGGAGACAAAAATTCGTGCAGCAAAAAGCCATGCGCGCCATGGATTTCCACCACATCGAATCCGGCCAGGTGCGCACGCCGGGCGGCTTGCCCCCAAGCCTGCACCACATCGCTGATGTCGGCAATGCTCAAGGCGTGGGGCACGGGCGAGTGCTCGTCAGCAGGCAGTGCACTGGGTGCCACGATCTGCCATTCGTCCCAATCCTCCACGCCTTCGGCCTGGGCCATGTCGCGTGTCAGCGGTTGCATGCCTTCCCAGGGGCGTTGTGTGCGCGACTTGCGGCCCGAATGACCCAGTTGAATGCCTGCTGCTGATCCGCAGTGGTGGAGCAAATGGACAATTTGAGACAGTTTGGGCACAAAGTCATCACGCCACAGCCCAAGGTCGCCCACGGTGCCGCAACCACGTCGCTCCACCTTGGTCGATTCCAGCATCACCAACCCCGCGCCACCAGCCGCAAACCGGCCTGCATTCATCAAATGCCAGTCGGTGGCGAATCCTTGTTGGGCTGCATACTGATGCATGGGGGCCACCACCACGCGATTTTTCAAGGTCAGTTCGCGCAGAACCAGGGGGGAAAACAGCAGGGGAGTGGTCATGGGTAATTTCAACAATCAAGCTACGGACATTCAAGCCCAAGCAGCGGTTGCAAGGGGCGTTGAGCTCATAATAACTTCAGCTTGCCCATTCGAGCGGCTCACAGAATTTTGGAGCAATACATGTCATCAAACCGTGGTCACACACTCTCCCGTCGTCGGCTGTTGAATGTCGGATTGTTGGGCGCTGCCAGCCTGTCTGTGCCGACACTGGCTCAAAGCACGTACCCCAGCCGACCCATTGTGCTGATTGTCCCTTTTCCACCGGGTGGAGTCACCGATCTGGTCGGCCGCGAGTTGGCCAAGCGACTCACGGATGCTTTGGGTCAAAGCGTCGTCGTGGAGAATCGAGCCGGGGCGGGGGGCAACATCGGCACAGCTGCATTGGCAAAGGCAGCCCCGGATGGCCATACCCTTGGCGTGATGACGGTCAGTGCAATGTCCATTGCCCCGCACATTCATAAATCGTTGTCCTTTCAGCCGCTCAAAGATTTCACGCCCATCTGCAACATCGTCAACACGCCGGGTGCGATTGTTGCGGGGCTCAAGACCCCCTATCAAAATTTGCAGGATTTGATCAAGGCCGCCAAGGCTGCACCTGGGCGCATTTCTTACGCCAGCGTGGGGCTGGGCTCGCTGCCCCATCTGGCCGCGGAAATGTTTGCCCAGCAGGCGGGCGTTCAACTGTTGCATGTGCCGTACAAGGGCGCCGCGCCGGCGATGCAGGACCTGCTGTCTGGTGTGGTGGACCTGACGTTTGAAAGTGCCTTGACCAACACGGTCACCCACTTCTCGCAAGGCAAGCTCAAAGTTCTGGCGACCACCGGCACTCAACGCGTCCCCATATTGCCTCAAGTGCCCTGCGCGAACGAGGTATTGCCAGGTTATGCGGCGCAGGGTTGGTTCGGTTTCTTTGGGCCGGCGGGTCTGCCTGCTCCCATCACCACCAGGCTCAACGAGGTGGCGGTGGCCATGTTGCGAGAGCCCGCCTTGCTTGAGCGTTTCGAGAAGTTGGGCATCCAGGCCGATCCATCCGCTCCTGCGGCATTTTTCCGCTACCTGCAAGAGCAGGACCGCTTGTGGGCTGGAGCCACCAAGGGATTGAACCTGCAACTCGACTGAGTCGCAGTCGGGTTGTCCCTCGAGGAGAACGGGCATGTTGTTCGAGCAGCGCATATATACCTTGGCATCGGCATCTGCGGATCGGTTCTGGTCGCTCCAGCATGAACGTGGCTTCGAATTGGTTCGTCCCATCATGGAGCGACTGGTTGGCTATTTTTCTACACGCGTGGGTTCGAATGACGTGATTGTCCATTGGTGGCGATTCGACTCCTTTGAGGATTGGCGCCAACGCCTGCATGGCCTTTATGAGGTGGACGCTTTGCTGCCGTACTTCAAGCAAGTACGCGCCTTGCTCAGTGCACAAGAAAATAAATTCTTGACGGTGGCGCCACTGGATGCGCTCAATCCGATCTGGAGCCAGTCATCCGATTGGTTGCCTGGGCTGAACCCCTTGAAATTAGGGGTGCTGACCTCGGAGGTCTGTGTCGAAATGGAAATCCTCCAGTTGCGTCCTGGCACTTTACCCAGTTACTGGCAAGCATGGCAGAACATCCATCCAGATTTGCTCAAGACAAATCAGCAACGCTTGATCGGTTGTTTTTACACCTGGGTCGGCGCTTTACATGAAGTCACGGTGCTTCGCTGGCACCCCCACCGTCAAGAAGCGCAAGACTGGCGATCCGGGCTCGAGAATCGACCGGATTGGAAGGCCTTCCAGGCGGAAATTGCGCCCTGGGTGTCGCAGACGCGTCACCACTGGCTACAGCCAGGGCCTCACGCACAGCTGTCGCCTCTGTTTGCCTGAGCCCGACGGCACAGCTGTTTTGTCAACACCGATTCAGCCAGAGTCGAAATCACGTGATGTCGGGGTATACCCTTCACTGGATTTTCTTCTCCATGGGCACAATGCGCAGCATCAGGTTGCGGCCAGTTTTCTAGGGTCGTGACAACCTTGAGTGGTGCCGGAAATTGCCCATGCAAAACACTTCCCTCCCTCTGTCGACTTCGCCTCTCGCAGAAACTCCCTTGTTGGAGCTGCGTGGTATCAGCAAGCACTTCACGGGTGTTCAGGCCCTGGATGATGTCTCTATCGAACTGTATGCAGGCGAAGTTCACATGCTGTTGGGGGAGAACGGAGCAGGCAAATCCACCTTGATGAAAATCTTGTGCGGCGCCTATCGAGCTGATGCCGGGGACTTTTACTGGCAAGGAAAACCCGTCAGGATTGAAGGCCCTGCAGATGCTCAACGATTGGGAATCGCGGTGATCTTTCAGGAGTTCACCCTGGTACCTCATTTGAGCGTTGCGCAAAACATTTTTCTGGGCAGAGAGCCTCGTGGGCGTTTCCCCGGTACCGTCAACCATGGCGAAATGCGCCGTCGGGCGCAGGAGATCATGGAACAGTTGGGCATGTCCCTGGATCCAGACACTGAAGTGGCGCAGCTGGGTGTGGCGCAACAACAATTGGTCGAGATTGCCAAGGCCATGTCCCAACATGCACGCATTCTGGTGTTGGATGAACCCACTGCCTCGCTATCGGACAACGAGACGGAAAAGTTATTCCGCATGATTGGGCAACTCAAGCAGCAGGGCGTGGCGATGGTGTACATCAGCCACCGCATGGCCGAGGTGTTTTCGATGGGCGATCGCATCACGGTGCTGCGCGATGGAAAATGGGTTGGCTCAAGAATGCCTGGCGACTCTGACCCCGACCAATTGGTGAGTCTGATGGTTGGTCGTAAGGTGGACATGACCTACGCCCGTGAACATTGCAAGGCTCCAGGTGAGGTGGCATTGCGACTGCAAGGCGTGACCGCAAGAACGGGGATTCAGGATATTCATCTCGAGGTTCGGGCTGGAGAGATTGTGGGTTTGGCCGGTCTGGTGGGTTCCGGTCGAACTGAGGTGGCCCGGAGCATCTTTGGCGCGGATACGATCGAATCTGGGCGAATTGAAATTTTGGGTCGTCTTCAGTCGGGGGGACCCATCATGGCACGGCGCCTGGGTGCTGCGCTGATCCCTGAAAGTCGCAAGTCTCAGGGTCTTGCGCTGATCAGGTCGGTCGGCGAAAACTTGGTCTTGGCCAGTCTGGCACGTCTGTTTCCCCGTGGCTGGTTCGTTCCAGCCAGGCAGTCGCAGGAATCGCTTCAGCTGATCGAGCGCTTACGCATCGCGACGACGGGCCCGCAACAACTGGTCCAGTTTCTATCGGGCGGAAATCAGCAGAAAGTGGTGATCGGCAAATGGCTGAGTGCTCAGTCCAGTCTGTTCATCTTCGATGAACCGACCCGGGGGATCGATGTCGGGGCCAAGGCTGAAATTTTTGCGCTGATCGATGGACTGGTTAAAAAAGGAGCGGCTGTCTTGATGATTTCGTCCGAGTTGTCCGAAATTGTCCACGTTTGCGATCGCACTTATGTGATGCGCGAAGGACGCATTGCCGGGCATTTGAACCGCGAGCAAATGAGCGAGGAGGCTATCTTGACCTTGGGGATGCACCATGGCTGAACCGATGTTGAACCTTTCTGCCGGTGCAGACACGTGGTTGCGCAGGGTACGCACGTCGGGCTCCTCCAGTGGGGCACTGATGACCCTGATCGGGTTGTGTGTGGTGTTTTCCTGGATCACAGACACTTTCCTGACATCGGCCAACCTGGTGAACATCGCCACGCAATCGACAGTGCTGCTGCTGATTGCGCTTCCCATGACACTCATCATCATGACGGAAGGGCTGGACCTCTCGATCGGTGCTGTGCTGACGGTGACCAATGTGGTGCTGGCCATGGTGGCCGTCCAGACAGGCGGCGTGTGGTGGGCGTTACTGGCTGCGCTGAGCGTAGGTGCGGTGTTCGGCTTGGTGAACGGCTCATTGGTTGCTCGTTTGGGCATCCCGCCGTTCGTCGCAACCCTGGGCACCTTGGGTGTGGCGCAGGGGCTGGCGCTGGTGCTGACCGACGGGCAGAGTGTGGTGGGAATCCCGGAGTCGGTGCAATATTTTTACAGCGGTACGCTTGCTGGCGTGCCTCTGCCTTTGTGGATCGCCGCGCTGACCTACCTGGTCTTTCATGGTGTTCTCTATCACACCCGATTCGGCGCCTACATTTTTGCCTTGGGCGGTAACCGGGAGGCTTTGAGCTTGGCCGGTGTTCGAACCCAGGTGTATTGGATCGCTGTTTACATCGTGGGCGGCGTCATGGCGGGACTGGCTGCCCTGGTGTTGACGGCGCGTATCAGTTCAGGGCATCCCACTGCAGCGCTGGGCATGGAATTCGATGCGATTGCAGCCGTGGCATTGGGCGGCACCTCATTTGAAAAAGGCAAAGGGTGGTTGTTGGGAACCTTGCTGGGTGTGTTGGCTGTGGGTGTGATGCGTAATGGACTCAACCAGGTGGGCGTCAATTCAGCGGTGCAGGTGTCTGCGATTGGTTTTCTGGTGATTTTTGCGCTCATGATCGATGCTTATCGCGGGAGGCGGGCATGAGCGACTCGCTGCGGTCATCCGCCATCAATTCGCAACAGGGTCCTGCGGCCTTGTGGGGGGCATTGCCCGACTCCATGCAAAGTGTGGCGCTGCGGCTTGCAGCGCTGGCGATTCTGTGTCTCTTGTTGAGCCTGGCCAGCGAGGCTTTTTTTACAACCTCCAATATTCTCAATGTCTTGCGGCAGGCGGCCTTGCTGTTTTTGCTGGCTTCGGGTCTTACCCTGGTCATTTTGACGGCAGGTCTGGATCTCTCGGTGGGCGCGAACGTTGCGTTGAGTGCCTGTTTGGCGGCCACCCTGATCAAGGGCACGGGATCCATCGCCATTGGTGTGGCAGCAGGATTGAGTTCCGGCTTGCTGATTGGCATTGCCAACGGGTTGTTGATCACCTGGGTGCGGATTCCGCCTTTCATCGCCACCTATGGCATGCTCTGGATTCTTCACGGCATCACCTATTGGTTCATGAAAGGGGAGACGATTCACGGTTTTCCCCCGGCGTTTCGGGCCATTGGCAGTGGTTATTGGCTAGGTATTCCCGTGCCGGTCTACCTGATGGGGGTGTTTTTGCTGATCGGCCTGGTATTTGCGCAACGAACGCGGTGGGGGCAAGAAATTTATGCGGTGGGTGCCAACCCGGAAGCAGCTCGCTTGTCGGGTGTTCCCGTCAAGAGCCGGTTGGTTTTGGTTTATGCGGTGAGCGGTGCGATGGCTGGACTGGCCAGCCTGATTTTCCTGGCGCGACTGAACTCAGCCGAAGGTGACATCGGGGAATCACTCACCTTGCCCGCGATTGCAGCGGTCCTCATTGGGGGAACCTCGCTGTTTGGAGGGGTGGGATCGATGTTGGGTACCTTGATTGGGGCGCTGATCTTGACGCTGGTACTCAATGGCATGAATTTATTGGCGATCAATGCCAATTGGCAACCGGTAGTCACCGGAGTCATCGTGGTATTGGCAGTATTTTTTGACAACCTGACTCGTAAAGGAGACAAGCGATGAAGATGAAGACATGGATTTACAGTGCGATGGCGGTGGTGATGTCTTGCGGCAGTGCATCCAGTTTTGCGCAGAGTGGAGAGCGGGTCGCGGTTTTTACCAAAAACCAAACCAACCCATTCTTCCAGGCCTTTCGGCTAGGCGCGGATTCGGCTGCCAAGCAAATGAACGCGCAGGTGATTCACTACGTGCCCACCAAGCCCGACAGCATTCCGGAGCAGATGAGCCAGGTGGAAGACGTCATCGTTAAAAAGCCCAATGCCATCGTCTTCACGCCGGTGGACTACAAAGCGCTGGTCCCGGCCGTGTCCAAAATGAATGCGGCCAAAATTCCTGTGGTTAATGCGACCGATCGCAGCGAAAGTGGTACCTTTGTCGCCTTTGTTGGCGCCAGTGATTACAAGTTGGGTCTGGAGACGGGCAACACGCTGGTGCGTGCCCTCAATGGCAAAGGCAACTTGGTCATTATTGAGGGGGTGAAGGGTACGCTCACCAACAGTGATCGGGTTCGAGGATTCAACGACGCGATCAAGCAAGCACCTGGCATCAAGATACTGGCCTCCCAACCGGGCAACTACCAGCGCTTGCAAGCCTTGCAGGTGATGGAAAACCTGTTGCAGTCCCATCCGCAACTGGACGGGGTGCTGGCCGCCAATGATGCCATGGCATCAGGAGCCATTGAAGCGCTGGAAGGGGCTAACCGCAAAGCACTCGTCATCGGGATCAATGGCACCAAAGAGGCGGTCGATGCCATCAAAGCGGGCAAGTTACTGGCCACGGGCGATTACAACGGATTTTTACAAGGCTGTATTGCCATGATGACGGCGATCCGTGATTTGCGTAAGTTGCCGATACAGAAGGAAGTCATTTTCCCTGCCATGGTGATTGATAAGAACAACTATCAACCCTTTGATACTCCCATTGAGTCGCGCAGCTGCCCCAAATGGGAAGACGCCATCAAATCCTGACGCAGTGAGGGCAGGGGAGGGGGCTGTCGAGCGCCTCTTCCCTTGCAAATGGCTGGCAACCTATTGCGGGTCAGCGATGATGTCACTGGTGAAAGCGCCAAATCAAAACTTTCATGGAATACGACTATTTAGTGGTGGGGGGCGGAACAGCGGGGGCGGTGATGGCCTCCAGGCTTTCAGAGAACTCTCAGCACACAGTTTTATTGGTAGAGGCCGGGGTTGACCTCAGACCCGGTTCGGAACCGACCGACGTTCAAGATCCCTTTCCCGCATCCACGCTCAATCCCCACTATTTCTGGCCTGGTCTCACGGCGACAGCCTATGACGGCGCCACGCCTGCCCCTTATCCCCAGGCACGAATACTGGGAGGCGGCTCCAGTATCAACGGGTTGTTTGCCTTGCGAGGTGTGCCGGCTGACTACGCACGCTGGCATGCGGCGGGATGCCATGAATTCTCCTGGGACAGGGTGCTGCCCTACTTCAGAAAAATTGAGAACGACCGTGACCGCCAGGATGGTTCTTCGCATCCGCATGCCATTGAGCGAACACAGCGGAGCACCTGGCCACCCTTTCTCCAGGCGATGGAACAGGCTGCACAAGCGGTTGGATTGCCAACTATCGCGGATATCAACGAGCAGCCAGACGACGGTTTTTTTTCCATGCCCAATGCATTGGATGGCGAGTTGCGTGTCACCACCGCAGGGAGCTACCTCTCGAGCGCCGTGAGGTCAAGAAAGAATCTCACGATCATGCCCAATACGCAGGTCACTCGGCTCATATTCAACCAGGGGACCATCACAGCGGTTGAGGCTATTCGAGACGGTGTGGCCACTGAATTTCAGGCGCGCAAGGTGATCGTGAGCGCCGGCGGGATTTACTCGCCCACCCTGTTGCTGAGATCGGGTATTGGTCCTGAGGGCGAGTTGTCTGCACTGGGTATTCAAACTGTCTTGAACCGGACGGGCGTGGGGCGAAATCTGCAAAACCATCCGTATATGTTCTTTGCCCTGACTTTGCCTCGCGGCAAACGAATGGACCAAGGCCTGAGACGGTTTGCCCTTGCGGGCGTACGGTCATCATCCCGGCATCCCGGTTCACCACCCGGTGACTTGTTTGGTTTTGTCGTTGGACGAGTGAGCGGCCAGTCCTTTGGCACCGACTTCGCCCTGGTGGGCAGTTCCTTGTATGCACCGGCCTCCCGTGGATCTGTTCGCCTCAAAAGTGCGGATCCTCACATCAATCCGGATGTTTTTTTTCGCTTCATGTCGGACCCCGCCGATCCGCCCCGGATGGTGAAGTCCGCGCGCCTGACCGAGCAACTGCTGAGTCACCCAAGCGTAGCGGCACATTACAACGAAGCATTTTTGCTGCCAGGCGCCTTGGCGGTGAAACAGTTCAACCGTCCCGGTTGGCTGGGCCAGGTATTTTCAATGGCGGCAGAGCTGGCAGCGAATGCTCCGGGGCCTCTGCGGCGATCTATCTTCAGTCAAGCCTTTGGGAGTGGTGAACCCGTGGTGAGCGCTGGCAAACGGGTCAGAGAAATTACCGACGACGATCTGCTGTCGTCCATTTCACCGATGGGACACCCGGTGGGTACCTGTGCGATGGGAATCGAGACAAATCCCCTGGCTGTTGTGGATAAAAATTTTCGAGTTCATGGCACCACCAACCTGTTCGTCGTCGATGCTTCGGTGATGCCTTCGATTACCAGTGCGAACACCAATCTTCCCACGTTGATGCTGGCTGAAATGGCTGCTGAAAGGGTTTGAGCGAGAACGGGGCTTGATCGAACGAGTGATCAAATCCATTCGACCTTGGCTTCGTCGCCAGGTTGGATGGACTGAAGCAACCCTTCTTTTTGGCCTGGGGCCGGTTCGACACACTCGAAGCGGCGCGGGACATACGGTGGAACGGAACACACGTCGTATTTGTTGAGCAAGACGGAGTGCTCTGCATGACGGCCCCAGATGACTTTCCAAACGCCTTCCAGGCAGACAAAGGTTTCGTTGGTATCGTGGTTGTGCAACATGGGCCCATTGCCGGGCTCTGCCTTGATGAAGGACATCTGAAATCCTTCCCTGACCGGGATGGCCGACCACGGGTCAGTTGCTCCTTCTGCGATCAGACCGGTGCCCACAATCAAATAATTCTTGCGGACATGACCAGGCAACTGGCTGTCATGGTAACGGTTGGGCGGGTATTTGATCGTGTCAAATCGGGCCACACGTTTTTGCATCTGATCGGGGGTGTACTCCACGATAGGCATGTTGTATTGTTTGGTCATCGTGTCACCTGATGAGTTGATGGAGAGCCTTGTGCGGATGCCCGCGTAGAGCCTCGCAATGGGCAAAGCCGCGAGTCTGTGGGCAACTCGGATGATGCTCGAGTTCGAACCTGCCCGCCAGTTCGCAGGATCGCAATCTGTCACGCACGTGTCAGATTCAGGCAGCGGGCGAGTTTAGATTGTGCCCAAGGTTTTTGTCCTGTCACCCAAGGAGTTCGTCGTGCATGCATCCATCTCCCACAGTCCTGTGCCCAGCTTCTTGCCGCCGGGTTCGTTCGCGCGTTACTCCACCCTGGACTGGGATCGAGCAGCCTACAACGACGTGAATGAGGAGGGGCGCAAACGCAAGATCATTCGACCGATCAATCGAACGCCGGAGTCACCGATCCAGGTTCGTCACAATTTTCAAATAGGCACCATCAATTCCAGTGCAGGTAACGGACCCACCCTGCATGCCCATGACTACCCGGAAATATTCATCCCTGTGCATGCCAGCTTTCGAGTCGGCTATGGCCCGCGAGGTGACAAGTCTGCACAGATCGGTCTTTATGACACGTTCTCCATACCGGTCAATGTCATGCGTCTTTTTGAGGCCAACGAGATCGCACCGCGTGAAAGCCAGATGTTGTCGATCTTCGACACCGATCGCTCGGATGCTCGAGACGGTATCTCCATCACGTCTGAAATTGCTGCGATTGACAAGGCCCAAGGCCTGGACCAAGGCTATGCCATCAACGACGCCAGCGATGACCCTTCCCCGGAGTTGATCGAGCAAGTGCATGTGGCGCGTTTCGCGCTCTTGCCGGTCTGGCCAGAGCAAGGCATGCTGGTGCGGCATGTCATCTCCAGCGCCAATCCACGGGCTCGACTGCGGACACGCCACACCATTGAGGTGGATTTTCTGGAAGTGCCCTCGGGGTCTTGCTCTGACACTTACAGCAGTCAGTGCCGGGAAGTCTTTGTACCGATTGAAGGTGTGACGGATCTGCATTGGAATGGTCGGGCCATTGACATGGAGCGGCTTGATGTTCTGACGGTAGCCCCCGGTGTTGAACGATCGATTCAAGCCAAAGGGGAAGGGCGCACGCTCATGCTGCGCATTCGTGATACCACCAATCTGCAATAACTCAGGCGGTACATCGTGATGCAGTGTTTTGTGATTTCATGGTTTCGTCGGTTGACTCGTCTGGCCTTTTGTGCCCTGATGGGAGCGGGGTGTCTCGCGGGTTTCACGAATTCGGTTCTTGCGCAGACTGACTATCCCAACAGGCCGGTCAAGCTGATCGTGGCGTTTCCCCCTGGCGGTGCCAACGACATCATTGGTCGCCTGATTGCCAAGGAGTTGAGTCAGGTCTGGGGACAACAAGTCGTGGTTGAGAACAAGGGTGGCGCCAATGGCGCCATTGGGATGCAGGCTGCAGCCAAATCGCCTCCGGATGGGTACACCCTGGTGTTAGGGACTGCAGGGCCCATGGCCATGAGTCCGGCGCTGCAATCCGTGCCCTATGACCCTGAGCGTGATTTCACACCGATCGTCAATCTGGTGGATTCTCCACATGCGTTGGCTGTTCATGTCAAAACGCAGTCCACGACGGTCGTGGAATTCGTACAACAGGCCAAACTGCAAGCGACCAAGCCGTGGAATTATTCCTCTCCAGGCATTGGTAACAGCGGACATCTGGCCATGGAACTGCTGAAGCTTCAGACGAGCATGCCTTTGACGCATATTGCCTACAAGGGCGCTGGCCCTGCGTTGGCAGACCTGTTAGCGGGTCACGTGGAGGCTTATTTCACCTCCAGTGCGGCTTTGGTGCCGCACTTGAACTCTCCCCATGTGCGGGTGTTGGGGGTGACGTCTCGAAACCGGGTGCCTGTCATGCCCAACGTTCCCACGATGGCGGAGAGCGGCCTTCAGGGATTTGACTTCGCTGTCTGGTCTGGTTTGCTGGGGCCAGCAGGCATGCCACCAGCCGTGGTTCAAAAAATCAACACTGATGCAAACCGCATTCTGGGCACCCCGGAATTTCTGGAGCAACTCAAGAAGAATGCCATGAATCCCTGGGGCGGGTCACCTCAGCAGTTTGCCACCACCATTTCCACGGACTTGCAAAAGTGGCGTAAGACCATCAAGGACGGACAGATCAAGGCTGAATGATCTGTCCGCCTCAACCCAGGGGGCGGGTCACTCCGCCCGAATATTCGCCGCCTTGATCAAAGCACCGTATTTCTCGCGGTCTTTGGTCACCATGGCTTCGTATTGCTTGGACGTGGAGGAAATCGGCAACATGCCCATGGCATAGATTTTTTGCTGCATCTCAGGCGAATCGATGATGTCCTTGATGGTGGTGCTGAGTTTGTTGGCGATGTCTGTTGGCAAGCCTGCCGGGGCCACCACACCTGCCAAGGACACGGATTCGAAACCCTTGACCCCAGCTTCCTCCACGGTCGGTACCTGTCCACGAGCCGCTACCCGGGTGCTGTCTGAGACCCCCAACAACACCACGCGTCCTGAATCGGCAAAAGAGGAGATGGAAGGACCCGAGCCGAATGTGAAAGTCACCTCCCCCCCCAGCAAGGCCGTGGCGGCGGGGCCAGCGCCCTTGTAGGGCACATGGGTCATCTGCGTGCCAGTCATGTGGGCCAGCAACGCGCCAGCCAGGTGAATGCTGTTGCCGATGCCCGCGGAGCTGTAGGTGATCTTGCCGGGTTCAGCCCGGGCCTTGGCCACCAGATCGCTCACGCTTTTGATGCCGGAGGAGGGAAGTACGGCCAGGTACAGCGGAAACTTCACAATGGTACCGAGGTAGGTGAAGTCTTTGGCTGGATCGTAGGGCAGGTTCATCATCCAGGGGTTGACGTCGAGCGCCCCGGTGGAGACGAGTGACAGGGTGTACCCATCGGGCTTGGATTGACGCAGGAAGTTCATGGCAATGGTGCCATTGGCCCCAGCCTTGTTCTCAACCACCACAGGCACCTTGAACCGATCCTCCAGTGCTTTTGCCAGCAAACGGCCCGCACCATCGTTGCCACCGCCAGGCGCAAATGGAATGATGAGCTTGATGGGGCCGTTGGGCCACTCCTGTGCCTGCAAACCAGTCGCGATACACAGAGAACCAGCTGAGAGGGCCAGGGCGCGCAAGGCCGTTCGCCGACTTGAGGCGGAAAAGATCTTGCGCACATCGATTTCAAAAGTCATGTCATGCTCCATATTGCTGAAAGTGAAAGGGTGTGCGACCATGCCGTTCAACACTGTGTCAGCCACGCTTTCCCGACACGGGTTGTAGCCGAAATTCCATCTTCCTCCTAGTCCACCTAGGGTATACGCCGACACATCATGTCCCTGCTTGACCACCATGACACCATCCTCACTGTGACCGATCGGCGCGTTCCACTGGCCTGGTGGATACCGGCGCATCCAACGGGTCCATTGCCGCTGGTGCTGGTGGGGCACGGGGGCAGCGGTCACAAGACCTCTGCCTTGGTGCTCGATATCGTCAAACGCTTGCTCCCTGCAGGGATCGCCGTGGCTGCCATCGATGGCCCGGTGCACGGCCAGCGGCGCGAGGTGTTTGTCGATGGGCCCGTGGTTCGCGATGAATTCCGCGAACTGTGGTCACAGGGGGGAAATGTCAATGCCATGGTGGAAGATTGGCAGGCAGCCTTGAACCACCTGTGCCTGATCGCCGACATAGACCAGCGTCGCGTGGCCTGGTATGGCATCTCCATGGGGACCGCGTACGGCTTGCCTGTGGTGGCGGCAGACCCGCGGATCCAGTCGGCGGTTCTGGGCATGTGGGGGACCTGTCGTGCGCCCAAGGATCGACTGATTGCGGATGCACATCGCATCACCGTGCCTGTGCTCTTTCAGGTCAAGCGTGATGATGCTATCTTCACTGCGGCAGGACAACGCGACCTCTTTGATCACATCGCCAGTTCAAGCAAAGAGTTCGTCGAGTACGACGGAGGTCATGTGGATCCGGCCGGAGAGCAACTCGACGATATCGCCCGATTTTTACAAGTGCAGCTGCGCGCATGAACTGCACCTTGTCTGGCATTTTTGAAGAACACCATGGCTAACGAATCTACGCCGGCCGCGTTGGTGACGGGAGCGTCCTACGGCATTGGGCGAGCGATCGCCGTCGGCCTGGCCCACGATGGCTGGGATGTCGTGGTCACGGATCTGAATCCGCACGATCTGAAACCCGTGATGGCTGACATTCAGGGACTGGGTCGTCGTGCCGTTGCCCTTGCATTGGACTTGCGTGCGCCCGCGACATTTGCGGATGTTGTGTCACGCGCAGTAGAGCATTGCCCTCGGTTGTCAGTGCTGGTCAACAATGCCGGAGTACCCTCCCTGAGTCAGCCCGCCGTGGCCACGAGCGAGCAGCAATGGGAATCCGTGGTGGACACCAATCTCAAAGGGACGTATTTCCTCACGCAGGCCTTTGGGCAATGGCTGATCGCACAAGCCAGGCCTGGGGCCATCATCAGCCTGAGCTCCACCCATGGCAGCGTCGGATTCGCGGGCGCATCGGTGTACGGCATTGCCAAGGCCGGCATCAACCAGATGACGCGCATGCTGGCCATCGAGTGGGCGCCGCACGGGATTTGCCTCAATGCCGTGGCACCCGGCACCACGCCCACCCCGACGCGAGAAGCCAGTCTGAAAAATCCGCAGCGCCGCGAAGCCATGCTGTCACGCATCCCCTTGCAGCGATTCGGAACCGCCGAGGAAATGGCTGCTGCGGTCCGCTACCTGGCCAGCCCTCAGGCCAGTTACATCACCGGCCAGATTTTGCATCTGGATGGTGGGCTGACAGCGTATTGAGCCGACTGGCCTCTTCAAGGATCAGTCGCAAGCGACAGGGCGTATCGCACAGGGACCGCGTTGAATGCTGGCATCGAGTCCTTCTATCAAGGCGCCCATTGTTTGCAGATGAGGCACTGGCACTTGCATGAGTTTGGCCATCTCGATGCATGCCCCGATGATGGCTTGCCACTCCAAGGGACGTCCGGCGCGTGTATCTTGCAGCATCGAAGGTTGTTGGTCAAAGTTGCCGATGACCCGCTGGAGTTCTTCATTCGGATCGATCTGAAGTTCTGTGCCCGCTAGCCGTGCGACTTCGCAAACCTCGCCGAGCAAGGACGCCACCAGTTCTCGGGTCGCCGCCAATTGCACCAGATGGCCGCTCGATGATTGGGTCAGGGCAGCCAACGGACCCCACACGAGATTGACGACCAGTTTGCGCCATTTTTCCGCACGGATATCTGCTGTCAATTGCACAGGGTAACCGTGTTCGAGGACTGCGGCTGCTTGATGCAAGCGATTGGACAGTGAGCCGTCCAACTCGCCGAGTACCAGTTTCTGTGGACCTTTCACACTGGGTAGGAATATTTTTCCTGGAGCCAGCAGGGTAGCAGGTCGGTAGATGACTGCACCAAGAATCGTATCCAGGTCAAAGATGCGGTTCAATTCTGAGGACTGAAGCGAGGCGAGCGATTTGCCCGCCCTCGGTGAGTCCATCCGCTCGAACACCCACCATGGCAAACCATTTTGTACCATCACCAGACAGCCGCCGGGCGCTAGCAGTCGTTGAATGTCAGGCGCCGCAGCGATCAGCTGGGTTGACTTGAGTGTGACCAGAATCAGATCGAAAGCTTGGTCCGGCAGTTCGGTGGGGAGAGCCGCACGGATGGCCAGGTGTTCTTGACGACCATCTGCCCATTCCAACAGCACGCCACGGTTTATCTGCAAGGCCTTCAAGTGCGGGCCACGGGCTCCAAGGACAACCTCAAGACCGGCCTGGGCCAGGCGCCCCCCCAGAAATGCGCCGATCGCACCTGCGCCGAACACCAGCACTCGGGGGCGTGTCTGGTTATCTGGACTCATTCCTTCGGGATTTTGGCGTCAACGACGATTTTGCCGAATTTGGCCAGGTCATCGTGAATGATTTGCCCCAATTTTTCAGGCGAGCCGCCATTGATGACCAAGCCTAACTCGCGCGCCCGTTGCATG
>RFTK01000056.1 GCA_009923505.1 Betaproteobacteria bacterium | reverse complement strand
GTCAGGGCTTTGGGTGTGATATTCGCTGTGGTGTTGCTGGTGGCGCTGACAAGGCTGTAGTTGATGGCATCAGCGCCGGTGATGGAAATGCCGGTAATGCCGACAACTTTACTGTCACCCACATTTTTATCAGCGAAATTGGCCGAGGTGTATGTGGTCGAAACATCGTCGGCTCCGACCTTGTAGGAAGCCATGCTCAAGTTCACGCTCGCCGTGGAGTTTCCATCATAGGCTTTATGAATGCCTGACGATGTGGCAGTCACAGATTTAGGCGTGACAGTATCCGTACCCGCCACAGTCAGCGCAGTGAAACGTGATTGGTTAACCAGCCCATTGGCCAGCAAGTTATAAACACCAACCTTAGCCTTGCCGGATGTAGAGATCAGGCCGCCCACATCCGGGGCCAAACTGAAGGTGGCCCACCCCCCCAGACTGTCAACCACCCGGTAACTGTTGATACCTGTCGATGCCACTGTCAATGGCATCGTGCGAACGCCAAGGGTTGCATCGTTGTATTTGAAGGCAGCGCTCTCAATGGTAAAAATGGGATCGGTACCATACACCGTGCTGATGCTGGTGACTTTAACCAGCAGGTTATCGGCAGGCAGAACGGTGAAATTGCCAGCGACCGGAATCACGTTGTAGTTGGTGCTGCTGATGCCCCCGGGCGTCAGGGCCCCTGCATACGTTCCGGGATTGCCGTAGTCGGCGGGCGGCACCGAGTTGGAGATGGTGGGCGCAAAGCCCAAACTGGCGGCAGTTTGTCCGTTGACGAAGCCCACGTAGCTCACACCCTTATAGCCGGGTGTAGGGGTGTCGGCAAAGAACATGGCGTCGTTGTTGGCGATCACGCGAAGATCTTTGGGCGTGATGCTGGCCACGATGTCCTTGCTGCTGGCATCGAGCGCATAGTCCGAAACAGAAGAGTTCTTGCTGGGACTTGTCAGTGTGTTGAGGCGCAGACCGGACACTATCAATTTGTTGGCGCCCACCACATTGGCATCATTGAACGCGGCATTGGTTTGGCTGAGGGTCGCTGATGAGTCGTCAGCAACATAACCCGTCACAGTGAAGGTAGGCGTAAAACCAGTGGGGCTGTCGGTTGTGCCATCGTAGGTTTTGGTGACGCCCGTATTGGTCAGCGCAGCCGTCAGAATCTTGGGCGTGATGGTGGCCGGTGCATTGGCGGCATTGAGAACTGGCAACTGGTAGTCGCTGGATAATCCAGCCGTGGTGCCCGCACCCGCAGTGCCGTCCGCCAGGGTGATGGCGTTGATAAATTTGCCGATAGTCGCCACGTGGGCATCGTTGACCGTGGCATTGGTGTAGCCTAAGACCTCCGACCCGACGCCGGTGGTGATGCTCACCTGATTGCCACTGAGGATGGTGTCACCATCGTAGATCTTGCTGGCGTTGAGGCTGACTGTTCTGGGCGTGATGGTCACAGGCGCATTGGCGACATTGAGAGCCGGCAACTGGTAGTCACTGGCCAAGCCAGCCGAGGTGCCTGCACCTGCAGTGCCGTCCGCCAGGGTGATGGCGGTGATGAATTTACTGGCAGTGGCCACATGGGCATCGTTGGCTGTGGCATTGGTGTAGCCCAAGACTTCTGACCCCACACCGGTGGTGACACTCACCTGATTACCACTGAGGGTGACGTTACCATCGTAGATCTTGCTGGCGCTGAGACTGACCATCCTGGGGGTGATGGTCACAGGCGCATTGGCGGCATTGAGAACTGGCAACTGGTAGTCGCTCGCCAAACCAGCGGTGATGCCTGCACCCGCGATACCATCCGCCAGGGTGATGGCGTTGATGAATTTGCCGGCAGTGGCCACGTGGGCGTCGCTGGCAGTGGCATTGCTGTAGCCCAGGACTTCCGTGCCCACCCCGGTGGTGATGCCCGCCTGGTTCCCACTGAGGGCAGTGGTGCCGTCATAAGTCTTGCTGGCGCTGAGGCTGACTGTCCTGGGCGTGATGGTCACAGGCGCATGGGCGGCATTGAGGGGCGGCAACTGGTAGTCGCTCGCCAAACCAGCGGTGGTGCCTGCGCCTGCGGTACCGTCCGCCAGGGTGATGGCGTTGATGAATTTACCGGCAGTGGCCACGTGGGCGTTGCTGGCTGTGGCGTTGCTGTAGCCCAGGACCTCCGTACCCACCCCGGTGGTGATGCCCACCTGATTCCCACTGAGGGCAGTGGTGCCGTCATAAGTCTTGCTGGCGCTGAGGCTGACTGTCCTAGGCGTGATGGTCACAGGCGCATTGGCGGCATTGAGGGCCGGTAACTGGTAGTCACTGGCCAAACCGGCGGTGGTGCCTGCACCCGCAGTGCCATCGGCCAAGGTGATGGCGTTGATGAATTTCCCACCCGTGGCGACGTGGGCATCGCTGACCGTGGCGTTGCTGTAGCCCAAGACTTCCGTGCCCACACCCGTGGCGACGTTGACCTGATTGCCACTGAGGCTGGTGGTGCCGTCATACGTCTTGATGGCACTGAAGCTGACTGTCCTGGGCGTGATCGTCAGGACTCCACTTACATAATTCAAGGCGTAGTTGGTGCTGGTCAACCCGCCCGGGGTGATGGCATAAGTGCCCACATGTCGGGCGCCTTGGCTACTGCCCGAATACGTCAACGCGCCGCCCAGGGAGGCCGCCGTATCGGTGCCCAGCAAGCCACTGTAATTCACACCACCGCCGCCGCTGAAGTTGGTGCCGTTGTAGTTCTGTGTCACGGCATTGGCGGTGACAGTCAGTGCCGTGGGGAACAGGGTGATGGTGTTGGTGGAGCCTGTGTTGGGGGTCGGGTTATAGGCGGGCACGAAGGTGTAGTTGCTGGCCAAAGCGCTGCCAGTGCCCGAGAGCAAAGCAGTGACATAGTTGCTTCCATTGGCAGCAACATTTTTATCGTTTAGTTGCACGCTGGTTGGTACGATTGTTTCATTGCCCACCAAACCAAAGACATTCACACTTGACGGGGTCACCGTCGTGCTCCCCGTGTAGTTGGCTGTCATCTCGATGCCAATTGGCGCTTTGTTGATCGTGGCGCTGACGTTGGTCAGGGGCAGCATGTAGTTCGGGTTGTTCAGCACGAAGCTGCTATTGTTGAAGCTGGTGTAAGTAGCTGCGTTGGGGTTGCTGGTGTTAGCGCTGCCGCTGACGATGCTGGGTGCCGATTCGTTGTTGACCATGCCCGTCAGGGTGTAGCCGTTGGTGGCCACAAACTGGGTGGTGGCATCGTAGGTTTTGGAGACGGTCAGCAACAGAGGCGCAGGGACAACTTCGCCAATGTTGCCCTCAACCAACGGGGTGGACATGCGATAGCCATAAACCGTTTTCCCGGCGTTGATGCCCAGTACGCTCATGCCGCTCACGATCACGCGTTTGCCTGTGCCCACCCCCGGAGAGGGATGTCCAGTCACACTGTCGACCATCACGCTTTGAGTGGGTAAGACGGCAGCGAGTTGGTCGCCATTGATCAGCCCCACGATGCTGTAGTTGTTGGCACTGACTGACACCTGGCTCAGGCCGTCGTATGTTTTCGTGACAATGCCGGTCAAACTTGCCGACACATCAGCGGGGTTCAGGGTATACAACAGGCCTTTCCCCGTGCCTTGGATGGTCGAGCTGCCGTAGGTGGCGTTGTACTGGATGTAGTTGGCCGGCAAGTCGGCAACCAGATCGCCCACACCCGCCGCGCCACTGAATGGCGCGGCATTGGTGCTCCAGACGCGCCAGTTTTTACCGGCGCTGGTCTGCAAAGCGGTGCTGCCGGCGTTGTTCACCACGCGAGAGGCCACCCAATCGATCTCGCCGCTGCTGCTGGTGGTCGGGGCGTCCAGGCTGAGCGCTGCGGTGTTACGAACCAGAATATTGCCGGTGCTGGACAAACCACTGTAACTCGTCCCCCCAGCATTGACTGTGCCAACACTCAAGGCCGCATTGTTACGCAAACTCAAGCCACCGATACCAGAGCCGGACGCCACAGTGCTGATGGTATTGGCTGTGTTGCTGAGTTCAAAGGTGCCTGCACCGTTAACTACCAAACCGTTGCCCGCAGACGTGATGACTCCGCTGACACTCAGTTGTTTGCCGCTGGCTGCGTTAAGCAGGCTGTTGCCGGATAAAGTTACCGGCCCGCTCAAGCTGCCATCGGCGCTGCTGACCGTGATGGCACCCCCATCCAGGCTGATGGGCTCTGCGCCCAGAGTTTGCCCGGACACATCCAGGGTGCCGCCTGTATGTACCACGGTATACCCACTGGTTGCACCCAACGCATTGGCATGGTTCAGTAGCACCGGACCCGCTGCAATGGTGGTGGTGCCACTGAAGCTGTTATTACCTGCCAGCGTGAGGCTGGAAGAGGCATAGGTGTCTTTGCGAATCCCACCTGGCCCACTGATCACGCCGCTCAAAGTTTGGTTGATTGCTGACGAATCTTGCAGTTGGGCGCCATTCTCGATGTAGATATTGGCGCCGTAGTTGCCCGAATTCAATTGGCCAGCTGCGCCCAATTTCAAGGTGCCGTTAGATATGGTGGTGTTGCCGCCATAGCTGTTATTGGCGGTCAGGGTCAGGGTGCCTGCGCCAGCCATGGTCAGGGTCGTGGTCGGACCGGAGATGGCGCCCACACTACCCGCTGTGCTGGGACTGAGGGAGACCGACTGCAATGCATCAATACCTTGCAGCCACAAGTTGGCTCCACTGGCTGTGAAGCTGTTGATGCCTGTTCCAGTGCCTACCGAGCCATTTATGGTGAGGGTACCAATACCGGCTTGTATTTGCACATTATGGGCCGATTGTGTTGTACCTAAGTTGCCCAGGATGGTGATATCTGCGCCAGTACTGGGGGCGGTGATACTGCTCAGATTGGTGGCAGCGGTTTTCATGAGGACATTGCCGCTGTAGGTTTGTGTGCCGCTGGTGGTCACGTTGGCCCCCAGCGTGCTGTCACCCGCCACACTCAACTGTGCCACGTTGGTCACCACACCACCCGTATTGAAGTTACCAGTGCCTACACTGCCCGTCCCCACAATATTCAGATTCTTTCCATTGCCTGCCAGGGTTGAGTTGGCATTGATGCTGGTCCCCGTCAATGTTTGGTTGCTGCCCAGCGTCAGGGCAGAGTTGTAAGCTTGTTCTTTGCTACTGCTGATAGTGCCGCCCGACAGCGTCACATTGGTGTTAGCGCCCGCGCTGGTCACCGTGATCAAACCTGCGTTGCTGATACCGCTGTCGCTATAACTCAGGGGGGTGTTCAAATCGAAGGATGCGGCTGTGACGGTCAATTCCAGCGATGAACGCGTGGGCAAACTGGTTGAGAAAAGGGCGCGGTTGGTTGCGCCAAACGTGTTGTCCAAATCCGTATTCAATGCCGTGGCCGACATGGCGCCGGTTCGTTGGCGCGTCAGTCCCGCTTTCAATCCCACCATGGTGCCGCCATCGACCAGCGACAGATTGTTGCTGGTCAGCGTCTGAGCATCGCTGTACACCATCCCTGCAACGTTCGTTTGACCGCTTGGGGTCAAGTTGGCGCCTAGCTTGGTGGTGCTGGTGATAGAAAGCGTGGAATCAGTGCGCAACGCACCACTGCCGACAATCTCGTAATAGTAACCATTTACCCCTGATGAGGCTGTGCCTCCATTAAGCAGCAGGCCATTGGCATAGAGGCCAATCTGGGCCTGGGCGGCTACGCTGCCATTGCTGAGCATGGCAATGCCGCTGATGGCTTGTGGTGTGCTGGGATAAAACGTCTTCAGGTAGGGGTATAGGCCCACACCAGTCCCCCAGGTGCCAGTCGAGAAGTTTGTGTGTGGCAAGACCCCTTGCAGTGCTGAGGTGGCCAGTCCGGTGGCCGCACCTGTTCCACCACCACCGGTGGCGTCGGCGCTGCGGTTGGATGTGGTGGTATCGAAGTACAGGTTGTTGCGAACTACTCGGTAAGTGCTGGGTGACGTAAGAAGCGCGCTATTGAGGCCACCAAAGCTGCCACCGACGGAAGCTCCGCTGCTGTTGACGTAGCCCGTAGAGTATGAGGAGTTGAAGGTGCCACGGTCTGCGTAACCGATCAATCCGCCAACGTTGGTGACTCCGTTGACGGCGCCCATGGCGTATACGTTGGACACGCTGCCCGTGAAATTCGAATCGACATAGCCCGCAAAACCGCCGGCGCTGTCACCCGTGGCTGTCACCATGCCAGTGGCGTAACTGTTCGAAATGCTGCCGCTGCCGCTCGATGTATTGCTCAAATAACCGGCAAAACCACCGACGCTGTAGCTGCCTTTGACGGAACCCGCTGCCCGTGAACTGGTAATGTTGCCGGAGTAGGTGTTGAAGAAGCCGACAAATCCCCCCGTTTTGCTCGCCTGCGAATTGGCCGTCGGGGCCGGTAACGTCAGGGTGTTGCGGATATTGTTCACGTCGACATTGGAATAGGACGTGTTGATTGCGGCGGTATTGAGGATTTGGCCGACAAATCCACCGGTTTCGTTGGTGCCGTACACCTTTCCGGACGAACCTGAACCTGAAATGGTCCCAACCCAGAGTTGACCGATAAACCCACCGGTGTCCGAACCCAAACCTAAGACCGAGGTGTTGGCTGTCGAGTTGGTGATAGCACTGCCGCTGTTGTAATTGCTAAAGCCAACCAGCCCACCAACCTGAGAGGTGCCTTTGACACCGAAGCTATAGGTTCCTGACGCATCCGTGTATGAGCCGGTCAAGGCGTTCGTGGCTGTGGAATTGCTGATGGTGTTGAGGTTGTATCCCACCAGTCCACCCACATTGCTGGTGCCACTGACATTGGCGGAACTGCTGGAGTTGCTGATGGGGCCGTAAGACTGACCGACCAAACCGCCCACATTACCGCCGACGCCTCTGACATAGGTGCTTGCGCTCACGCTGGAGGTGGTAATGCTGGTGGATCCGTTCGCAGTAGCCCCGACCAAACCTCCAATGTAGTCAATGGCCTTGATGCTTGCCCCCGTGTAGCTGGAGGTGCTGATGGCGGTGGATGTCGCTTGGCCGATCAGTCCACCAACCAGGGAGCTCACGGATGTGTCGGATGGGCCGGAGATATCGCCCGATGCGGTGGCGTTCGTGACGGAGCCAGCCGTGGTCGACCCAATCAAGCCGCCCACTTGGGTGCCTGTGGCCTCCACTTTGCTGGTGGCGAAGGTGCTGCTTCCGGCCGAACCGATAGCACCTGCTGACTGGCCAATCAACCCGCCCACACTGTTCACGCCCGACACCAAGCCGGTGGTGTGCGACACATTGTTCACCACCGTGCTGGTGTCTGAAAATCCAATCAGTCCCCCAGCGTACCTCACCGTGCCAGTGACGGTTCCCGTTGAGGTGGTGTTGGTGACAGTGCCGTTCCACAGTCGGCCGATCAATCCGCCGACATCACTGCCACCTACCACCGAGGCTGAGCTTGCACTTGTCCCTACAGCTGCACCGGTGAGCACTGCAAACGCGCTGCTGGCGCCAACGGCATACCCGACGATACCGCCAACATTGCTTTTTCCCGAGACACTGTTGTCTGCAGGGTCCACAGCGTAAACCACGTCGCTACCCGTCACGCTGCCAGTGGTGGCGGGGGTGGCTGCAGCAAAGGTCAGACCTCGTCGGTAGGTCGACCCAACGGCCAAGCCCACATTGGTTTTTCCCAATACTGCGCTGTCTGTCACCGTCAGGTCTGCCACCACGGAAGGCGTGATGGTCACGCTACCTTGCAGATGACCGATGAATCCCAGGTTTGACGTGAACTGGCTCAAGTTTAAATTGGTGATCGATTTCCCGTTGGGATCGAAGCTGCCAGAAACGTAGGGGATGTAGAGGCCTGCCGCGTTCGAGAGATCAATGCTGTTGCCGAGTTTGAATTTCAAACCAGTTTGATCGGAAAATCCAAGATAGTTGCGTAAATCTTGAGTGGTGCTCAGGGTATAAAAGCCATTGGCATCGACAGGCGCCGAGGAGAAGGTGGCCGCCGCGTTGTTGCCATTGAGCGTCAAGCCCGAGAGTGCGCCTGCGTTGAACCAGGTGGTGTACTGATTCTGGTCGTTGAACAGTCCTCCCGCCGTGATAAGCCCCGTGACAGGAACACGTGTGGTCGGGTTGGCAGGCGTGAATCCTGTGATGGAGACTGTGTCGATGTTGTAGTGGGCGTTGGTGACTTGCGCACCCGGCGTCAGGTAGCCCAGAATTCCACCGTAGTTGACGTCTGCAACCACCGATCCCGCGAAATAAGCATTGCTGATGACGGCCGTTGTGTCGGCTCGCCCGACCAAGCCGCCAACGTCGTAACGTCCCGTCACTGCAGATGTGGAGTATGGCATCAACACGCCGTTGGCAAGGGGCACAGCATTGCTACTGCTGCTCAGCGTACCGCCAAGCTTGCCGACCAGGCCGCCGACATAGTCTTGTGAGCCTGTCACCGGTTGTGCCGTGAACACTCCTCTGATGGTGGTATTGCTGGCGCTGGCGCCGACCACGCCGCCTACCGCGTTGACGCCTATCACCCTGCCTGTGATGTACTGTGAGTCAAGCAGGGTGTTGGCGCTCAAATAACCGATCAGGCCGCCGGTGTTACTTGTATTGAGAGCAGTGCCCGTGACGTTGCCGCTGGCATAAGCATTGGTCACGTTCACCGCCGCACTGCCCAGCAGGCCACCGACGTTGTAGGTGCCGCTCACGTTGCCGGTTGCATACGTGGAATTGAAGGTGCCCCCTCCGGACGCGAAACCCACCAGACCGCCCACGTTGTAGTTGGTGCTAGTCACTGAGCCAGTGGCGTAACTGTTGCTCAGTGATGCGGCACTAGAGTAACCTATCAATCCTCCGGTGTGGTAGCCGGTCGATGCCACGGTACTGGTTGAGAAACTGTTCGAGATGGTCGTGGAGGCTGATGCGTAGCCAATCAGACCACCGACATAACCATAGCTGTAGGCGTTTGACGTCTGTGTCACCGCACCACTCGATTGCAAATTGGTATAAGCGACTCCGCCACTGAGCGTGCCAATTAATCCACCCATGAAATAGGTGATATTTCCCGAGTTGGTTACAGTCCCCGTGGCACTGGAATTGGCGAGCGTATAGATGCCTGCCGTGCTGGTCCCCGTGACTTCTCCAATCAACCCGCCAACACTGGTGCTGGTGGCGATCACATTGCCAGAAGCCGTCAGACCTGTGGCCGAGTTGGACGTCACATTAGCATTGCTGGTGGTGAAGTCGCTTTTGAGGTAGCCCACCAGGCCACCTACTTGGGAACTGCCAGTGACGGGCAGGTTGCTGCTCAAATTTGAGGCGGCGACCGAATCCATCCAGCCCACCAGACCGCCTGTCTTGTTCAAGCCTGTCACACTGCTCGCCGTGGCGGGTGCTTGAACGGAACTGGTGTTGTAGATGACCCCTTGGCCCACATAACCTGCCAAACCGCCCGTGAAGTTCTGCGCATTTACCTTGGCGGACAACGTGGCGGTAGCGCTGTCGATGGTGCCGCCGTATAGGGAGCCAATCGCCGTACCGACATAATCACGAGCATTGACGGTGTTGACGGTCTGGCCAGCATAGGCCACGCTGTTGACGTTCAAATTGGACAAGGTGCTGTTGTGAACCATGCCCAAAAATCCCACACCTGAGGTGGGGCGGTTGAACGAAAAATTGTTCACCGAGAATGAGTTGCCCTTAAAGGCGGTGGCACCGAAATAGGGTATGTAGGGAATGCTGGCAGCACTCATGTCGAGGTTGGCGCCTAGCTTGAAGCTGTAGCCGTTTACGCCACCTGAGGAACTGGACTCGATGAATGCCAGCATGTTGCTGAGGTCGGCGGGTCTCAGTGTAGTGTCGATGACATAACTGTTGTCGGTGACGTCTTGCGTCAGATAACTGCCAATATTGGAGAGTGGAACGCGGTTGTCAGGGTTGACTCCAGGCGCCGCCCATGCGTTGTATTGAGCGCTGAAGAGCCCCCCGGGGGTCACCACTTTGTTTCCATCAATGGTGCTGGTGTCGATGTTGTAGTAACTGTTGCTGAGCCAAGTGCCCGGCACCATGTAGCCCGTCAACCCCCCGTAGTTGATTTTGCTGCTGCCCGTCAGCGCCATCGTGCCTTCAAAGTAGGAATTGAGGATACTGCCGCCGTTGACGCCACCAGGACTACCCATGCTGCCGGCCAAACCGCCCACATAGCCCGTTGCGGTGATGGTGGTGTTTTTGGCGTAGGAGCTGGAGATGTTGAGGGATGACGAGGCGTAGCCCACCAATCCACCTGCCAGATTGCCTACGCCAGTAACAGTCGCGTCCGTCATGCTGGTGTTCGACAAAGTAGCTGAGCCATTGACGAAGCCAATAATCCCGCCCACGACGGAGTCTGAGGTGGTGATCGCTGTTGTCGTGCCGGTGGCTGAGATGGATGTGCCAGCAAAAGACGAGTTGCTGATGCTGGTTGTGTTGGTGCCCGCTCGGCCAATCAATCCACCGACGTAATAGGTGCCGCTCACGGTTTTCGAGGCTCCACCCGCTGAAGCGGAGGTTAACGTGCCACCGAGGTAGTTACCGATCAGTCCACCGACTTGGTACCCCGAGCCTGATACCGATCCCAGCGCGAACGCATTCGAGATGTTGCTGTAGGCGGCTTCACCCACCAAGCCACCCACGGAATAGACGCCACTCACATCGCCAACCGAGTCCACGCTGGACAGCGTGGAGTTGCTGTAACCAAAAAGGCCTCCCACCAGGCCGGAAGATCCTGTCACATTGCCTGTTTTGTGGGCATTGGTGGTTGTGAGATAACTGCGACCAATCATGCCGCCCACGTAACTGGAGCCATTCACGTTGGTGTTGAGCACATAGGCATTGGTCAGTGTGCCGCCGCTGCTGGATGTGGCACCGATCAACCCGCCCACATACGAGCCGCCGATGACCGAACTGGTGGCGCTCACAGAGTCAACAACCACATTATTCAGGGTCAGGGTACTGTTCGCGTTGCCGACCAAACTGCCCACGTAATTGTTTCCAACAATGGTGGCGCCTGATAACCTCAGGTCGCGCACCACCGCCGCTGAGTTCGTTGAGTAAAACATTCCCACATAGGAAGTGCCGGCATTGCCCAAACTCAGTTTGCTGATCGTATGCCCCAAGCCGGTGAAGGTGCCGTTGTAGCCACTGGTGCTGGTGCCTCGCAGGTTGTTGTATTTCGTTGCGCCGTTGACAAAAGTCGTGGCGTCAATATTGTTGGCAAGCGCAAAGTTGGTGGTGTTGCCGGGGTCGCAGGTGACCGCTGACGTGCAGTAAAAACTGGAGCTGGTATTCAGGGTATTGATCAGGGTAAATTGCTTGGTTGCAGCACTGGAGTTTTGTGTGCTGAAGCTGGCTGCGGTATTGCCAAAGTTGATCGATCCCGAAAAGTTGGCTGCCAGGTTGCTGCCCGAGCCCGAACTGGTCAGCCCAAAGTTGTAGTCGCCGCCGATATTGCCAAGGTTGTAGATCAACGCCACACCGGCGTTGCTGGTCGTTCCATTGGCAGTGATCGCTGCGTTGATATTGATGTTTCTGTTGGCGCTCAGTGTGAGTTTGTTGTTGGCACTCCACGTGATGGGGCTGTTGATGGTGATGTCTCCGCTGCTGGCGATCGCCCCATTGGACCCATAGCCCACCACATGGTTGGCCGTGGTGATCGTGACGCTGCCAGAGCCGAGCGCGGTGGCGATGGCTGATGCTTCGGTGCTGCCGATGGTGTAGTTGTAAGGGTCAATCAACCAGAGCCCTGAGCTTGCCGTGGGTGCATTGGTATCAATGGAGACGCCCGCAATATCCACCAGATGACCTGATGTTTCGACCTGTCCTCCATTGCCACCCTGGGGTCCGCCTTGCGCGACGATCTTGCCTTGCACCTGCGTGCGGGCGTTGGCGTCAGTGGTGTCGCTCCACAACACCACTTTGCCCCCATCCCCACGATCTGTGGCACTGGCATTGATGGTGGCGCCAGTTTGCATCGTCACTTGAGTGGCTGCGCGAATGTCGCCACTGCCTTGCCAGTCTCCACCCACCAGAACAGCGCCGCCTCCAGTAGCGCCTTTGGATTCAATTTTGCTGTTGCGAGTGAGGGTGATGTCGTTACCCTCCAGGACAATCTTCCCGCCTTTGTTGACCAGGCTGTTGGCCTCAAGGCTGCCACTGTTTTTAATGATTCCGCCCTGGAGCTTGTTCGCTGCAATGGAGGACAAGATGATTTGTCCGTCGGGGGCAAGCACCGCGAGTTTGTTCTCCACCAAACTGGCCATGGTGGATGCTGTGGTGGTGATGCTAGCCAGGCTTTTGCTGCCCACCAGGTTCAAAGTGATGTTCTCGCCAGACGCCATGACGACCGTGCCCGCTCGTGCCAGGATCACGCCCGCGTTTTGGACCTCAGGGGCCAGCATGGCAATGTAGCCGTCCAGTCCCGCTGTTAAACTGCCTTCATTGGTCACTTTGCCAATGGCCCCGTTGCGTTCGAACAGGGCTTTACCGGCCATGAAGTTGTCGTCGCTGATGTGGTGGGTGGTTGCGACCAAACCACCCACATCCACGGAGGAGGTCGGCGAGAAATAGACCCCGTTGGCATTGCTCAAATACACTTGGCCAGGTGCTGTGATGCGGCCAAAAATCTGGCTGGGGTTCGCATCGTTCACGCGGTTCAGTGTGACGGCTTGTGCGTTAGGTTGCGCAAAATGGACACTGGCCGCTTGGCCGACATTAAAACTGTTCCAATTCAGCACGGCCCGCTGACTGGTTTGTGTCACTACCATGTTGGCAGCCTGAGCGGTAGCGGTTTGGCTGATGCTGGCGTTGCCGCGAACCACAGTGCCGCCCGTGGGTAATTGCGTGACTGGTGGGGGTGACTGCGCCCCTGAACCACTGCTGAGCATGAGACCCATCACGATGGAGGCCAAGGCACCCGTGGAAACTGATCGCTGTTGGCGCGTGTTGCTGCTTTTGCCTGCGGTTTTCGCATGCTCAGGCACGGCTTGCCACGTTTGCGTGGCAACCGACCATAAGATGCGAAAAACTCGATTCAAAATGCAACGGCCTTTAACAGGCCCCAGGCAGGCTTTGCATCACGGATGCCTAAGCGTTGGGGCGAACTGGGGGTAATTTGCCTATTACAAAAAATAGTGTCATCAAAAACCTACGAATTCCTACCAATAAAAAGATTACATAAGTACTATTTGGGATGGTCGTCGGGTCCTGTTTTTTGCATGGGGGCTATATTCCTTCCATGGTGAATGCTTTTCTACGAATTGCGTGTCTGTGCGCCCTGCTGTGGGGAGCGCCCGCGTGGGCCGATGGTTGGGTGACTCAGCGGGCTTTCTATGAAGATCCCAGCAATCGCATGACCCTGCACGAGGTGCAGCAACAAACGCTCACGCCCTACGATGGCGTCCTGGCGCGAGGCTTCAGTGCATCTGCATTTTGGATCCGCCTCAGCGTCTCAGCCTTGCCTGAACAATCCGACGCCATTTTTGGCAGGCATATGCTGGTGCGCATATTGCCCCATTACCTGGATGAGATTGCTTTGTATGACCCTGCAATGGGCCATGACAAGCCACGCTTTGCCGGTGATCGACACCCCAATGACGCCAACGGCTATATATCGCTCAATCACAATTTCGTGATCGAGCGATCAGCCAAGCCTCGAGACATTTGGTTTCGGTTGAAGACCAACAGCAGCAATTCGATCTCGATCAAGGTGTTGCCAATCGAGGATGCCTTGGAATTGGACCAAAGACAGGAAGTTGGCACGGGCTTGATCATCGCTGCGCTGGTGCTCTTTTGGCTATGGGCGCTCGTTTATTGGTCGCGAAGCCGCGAACCCATCGCGGTGACGCTGCTGATCAGCCAAGGCCTTTCTGTGCTCTATGCGACCACCTTGTGGGGCTACTGGCGCTTGTGGCTGGGTGACGTGATGGCCCCAGGGACCATTGATACCTTTAGTGTGGTGTTCATCGTTTCGTCTGGTAATGCTTTTCTGTGGTTTCACGTTCGCTTTTTATCTGAGTATCAACCTTCGCGGTGGGGAATTGTTTTTTTACGTCTAGTCCTGTTGGCCTACCCCTTGGAGTTGTTGTTTTTGATGGTGGGCGAGGTTCGGTGGAGCCTGCAACTCAACATCATGATGGCCTCGCTGGCCACGCCGGCCATGCTGGCAGTGGCATGGACAGCCAAGGTGTGGAAATCGCTGTCCATTGGACAGGCCAGGCCGGTTTTTTCAAAGCCTGCATTGCTGATGTTCTATTTCATGTTGAATTTATTGTTATTCTTTCTTGCGTTGCCCACTCTGCCGCGACGCACGGATTTTGGTATTGCCAGTGGTCCCTTTTTTGGTTTTTTCAGTGGCTTGGCTGTTTTGGTCACGCTGCAGCTGAGAGCTCGCAGTATTCAAAAGGCAAATTCCGATATGCAATTGAGTTTGCAACTGGCCGAGCAAAACATCAAACACGAGCGTGAACAACGAGAAGCGCAAAACCAGTTCATGGGCATGCTGGCACATGAGTTAAAAACGCCGCTGGGTGTTGTACTGATGACAATTAGCACCGATAACCCGTCGTCCCCCATGAAAAACCGCGCCAAGCGTGCTATCAAGGACATGAATGAAGTTCTGGAACGTTGTGTGCTGGTGGATAAATTGGAGGAGGGCAGTTTTTCAAATATCAAAGAGCACTTTGATTTTCAGCAAGAGCTTGAGCATGTCATGCTGAGTTTCGAAAGCGAACAACTTGAACTCTCGTCATCTGGCGAATCCTTCAGCGTGTTTGCGGATCGTCAATTGGTCGGGGTGGTGTTAAAAAATTTGATCGATAACGCGTTGAAATACTCCCCCCAAGACAGAAAAATCCAGTTGAGTATGAGGCGCTTGCCTTGGCAACACGCTGAGTGTGTATGTTTTGAGGTGAATAATTTTCCGGGTGAAGCCGGATGGCCGGACCCGCAACGGCTATTCACCAAGTACTACCGCAGTCCCGGTTCTCATCACAGCACGGGTTCGGGTCTGGGGTTGCACCTGTCCAGGCAGATTGCCCGCTACCTGGGGGGAGATTTGACGTATGTTCCAGTGGCTCAACACGTGAGGTTTCAGTTTTGTCTGCCCGTCTGAACATCTTGGTGGTTGAAGACCATGATGACTTGCGAGAGTCCTTGGTTGAATTGTTGCAAACCAAAGGGCATCAGGTGCTTGGTCTGAGCTGTGCTGAAGAGGTGGATGACACCCAGGGCGCGGGGTTATTGGATGTGCTGATCGTCGATTTGAATCTGCCCGGAGAAGATGGTTTCAGTCTGTCTCAACGTTTCAGATCAGTGCACCCCTTAGTAGGCATCATCATGGTCACGGCGAGACACACCATTGCCGACAAGGTGCGAGGCTATGACAGCGGTGCGGACATTTATTTGTCCAAGCCAGTGAACCCCGACGAATTGCTGGCGGCGGTGAGTGCGGTGTCGCGCAAATTGCCAACGCATGTCACCTCGCTGGCTTCATCGTCGGAGAAGCCCCCCTTGTCGTTGCATGTGATGGCGCTCAGACTGGATGGAGTACTGGGAAGCGAGAAACTCAGTGATGCCGATGTGGCGATGCTCACTGCATTGGCTCGCGCGCCCTCCCATCGTTTGGAGCTTTGGCAATTGCTGCAAGTGTTGGGCATGAGACTGGACGATAGCAGCAAGTCCAGTATGGAAGTTCGGATCGTTCGCTTGCGAAAAAAATTAATCGCAGTCGGGGCGGATAAAAATTGCATCATCAACATTCGCCATGTCGGCTACCAACTCTGTGTGCCGATTGAAATTTATTGAATTCAATCCATCCACTGCTCGGGGTCTTGGGTGGGGAGTTTGTCCAGCCAAACCTGGCATCTCTTGTTGACCATTGGGGACATCAGTTCTAAGGTTGCCTTGGTCATTCTGATATCTCAAAGTGTGTAGATTTCGTAAAACAAAAATCCCTTTACAGTGGTGCTGCAGTTTTTGGCGTCTTCTTGCGACTTGCGACCATTCAGATTTTGATCTCATGGGGGCATATTAACGCCTATCTCGCAGTTTCTACTTAAATTGCTCTTATAGAATCAAAAAATTGACTTCAGCGATGTAGTGCACTAAAATTTGCTCCTTTGGGGACAATTGATGAAGATCAATGATATGACGCTGGCTGAGTTGGCATTGGCGCTGACTGCCGAGCGCAAGCGCCAAAAACTCTCTCGCGAAGACGCTGCAGCTGTCTGTGGAGTCAGCACGTCTTTTATTCGCGATGCCGAGTCGAACCCAAAAAATTGCTCGTTGGGCAAACTTGCGAAGCTCATCAATGGCTTGGGGCTGAGCCTTGAGGTCCCAGGTCTTGAGGTGACGCGATCTGAATTGCCAAAGTTAGAGCGAGGGTTTGGGTTGGGGCTTACCCCGCCAGCCAAGACAGGTCCCCGAGGGCGGATAGCTGCTGCAATGGGGGGGCTGGGTCAAGCCGACTTTGGTGTTCCTGATTCACAACTTGTCGAGCGTGCCAAGGGGGGGCTGTCGGACCTGATCCCTCAAGGGTCGAGTCAACCCACAACTGGGTCGGGGCTGGCTTCACTGGTTGCCCAGCAGGGTGTCAAGGTCAAATCGAAGGGTCAGCCATCATGATCCGGTTGCGGGTGTGGGCGAATGAGTTGCCCATGGGCTGGTTCGGACACGAAGCGGGCCAGTACTTCTTTCAGTATCACGAGGACTGGCTGAATTCCGGGCATGCCTATGTACTGGCCCCGCAATTTGTTTTGCGCCCAGAACCTCACTGGGGTGAGTCAGTCAAGATTTTCTTTGCAAACTTATTGCCTGAGGGGGCCGCGCTCGAAGAGATCTTGAGCGCGATACGCATGCGCGATGCCAACCCATTCGAAGTCATTGGCCAGTTGGGTGAAGAGTTGCCCGGTGTGTTGTCTGTGCGTGCACAAGGCAAGTTGCCTTCTGGGCGGCAGCAATACAGCCTATTGACCAAAGAGACGTTGAGCCAGCGCATCAAAGACCGCGATCAGCAAAAACCGCTGCTTACCTCCAATGATCAAAGCAGCATGTCACTGCCGGGGGCTCAGGACAAACTTGGACTGCGCTATGACGGGCGAAGAGACCGGCTTTATGACAGTGTCGCAAGCACGCCAACTACTCACATCGTTAAGCCAGACACGCGGCTGATGAAGTTCCAGCCCAGCGCCATCAATGAATACCTGTGCATGCGATTGGCTGCAGCCATCAAGCTGCCAGTTCCGCCGGTCCACCTCATCCAAGTGCCCGAGACGGTGTACATTGTCCAACGCTATGACCGCATCGTGTCGAGTGACACTGTCAAGTGCCTGCATCAGGTCGATGGCTGTCAGTTGCTGGACTTGGGGCCAGACTGGAAATACGAACGTCAAGGGCTGGTCAGCCTCAAGCGCATAGTTGAAGCACTGCGTGACTTACAGTTGCCGGCCAAAGATCTGATGAATTTTCAGCGCTGGGTCATGTTCAATTACTTGATTGGAAACAGTGACGCTCACGCCAAGAACATCTCGGTGCTGATTGATGAGACAGGCTATGCGCTGGCCCCTTTTTATGACCTGCTGTGCGTGCAGGTCTACGGCGATGACCGTCTCGCACTGTACATCGGTGACGAAGACCAATATACGAGCATTGGCGCCCACTCATGGGAAGCCTTCTGCGAAGACTGTGGTTTCAGTGTCAAACCGACCTTGAGGTTATTCAGGAAGATGGCCAACGATGTGGCCAAGGCTTGGGTTTCTGTCACTGCGCAGGCAACGGCCGACTTTGCTCTCACGCCGTCAGAGCTGGCATTGATTCACTCCATCACCCAGATTATCGAGGCCAACTGTTTTGCAGCAGTTTCGATGACGGCGAAGCGCTGAACCACCAATACTCCTCACCGACAGCGTGAGGCAGGTATGGGGATTGAGGATCGCTTACATTTACATCTCGCGTTTGCAAGCTCTACTCAGCAGCCAAATTTTTACTGAACTCTGAATCGGCTTCACAAAGCGGTATTCGCACGGACTCATATCTCATTCACTGTAAAAATTGTCGAGTAAAAACGCGCCTATGGGCGATTTTTTAATTCCTGACATACCATTTCGTCAATCAAAGCCCAGAAATACCCTTGAAGCGAGGACCGTTCATGACAGGAAGCTGTCAGGGTATCCTTTCTTTGCTCAGTCTCGCTCAATCGCTGATGTCCCCAAACAATACAAGCCGTCGCTTTCGACAACTACGCACGATGCTTGAAGACAGCCATGATGGGTACCTGATCAAGCGAATTTCTGTCTTCATGGTTGCATCATTTGACATTCAAGGCACGACATGACCGAAGTGGATTTCCAGCAGATCTCGTCTTATCAGCGCTACAAGCTGATGGCGAGTCTCATCGTGCCTCGCCCCATCGCGCTGGTCACAACCTTGGGGAAAAACGGGGTGGTCAATGCGGCGCCGTTTTCCATGTTCAACATGCTGGGTGAGGACCCGCCCATCCTGATGCTGAGTATCAACCGGCTGACCGATGGTCGGCTCAAAGATACCGCGGCCAACATTCTGGAGAGTCGAGAGTTTGCTGTTCACCTCACCGACGAGCCCATGGCCAAGCAAATGCACGCTTGCGGGGAGGCGCTCCCGGCGCATCTGAGTGAGTTGACCCATGTGGGTTTCACCGCCACGCCTTCACAGACCATTCGCCCGCCCAGGATCGTGCAAGCGCCTGTGGCCTTTGAATGCGTGCTGCACGAAACCCTGGAAACTGACAGCCGCTACATATTCATCGGAAGAATTCAGTGGATGGCTGCGCGCGACGGCTTGATTGACACGCAGGCCTGGCGCGTGAACTTGCGCGACTACCATCCAGTCGCCCGTTTTGGGGCAAGCTTTTACACCACCAGCCGGGAACGATTTGCCATCGAGGATGGCCCCGGTCAGCCCCCTGCCACATCCACAGGGATAGATTCGTTGTAAATACGTGGGCCCCGCCGCTGCGGTAGGCCCACGCCGAATCCTGATCAGCAGAGGTTGATCGTCCCGATCAGACGATCACTTCCACCTTGGCCCGCTTGGCCACCTTGCTCCAGGTGTCAATCTGACCCTGGATGAGTTTGACAAACTCATCGCCCACCACCGGGTTCTTGCGGGGAAGGGTCTGCAGTTCCTCCAGTCGTTGCGCGATATCGGGTTTGGCCAAAATCTCAGGCATCAAGGTGGCCAGCTTTTGCGCGATCGGGGCGGGCAGGTTCTTGGGCGCTGACAGACCCAACCATTGCGATCCTGTCATGGAGGGGAAACCCAACTCGGCGAAGGTAGGAATCGTGGGCAGGGCAGGCAGGCGTTGGGGCGTTGAAACCGCCAGGGCGCGCAATGACCCCGCCTTGAGTTGTGCCACGTTGGTGGTGATGGGGTCAAACAGGCTGTCGATCTGACCGCTCAGCAAGTCTTGCATGGCGGGTGCGCTGCCTTGGTAGGGCACGTGATCGTGCTGTGGAGCAGGTGCTTCGATCTTGAGGAGCTCACCATACAAATGGTTGGCCGAACCGATGCCTGATGTGCCATAGCGCACCGGTTTGGTTTTGGCGGCAGCGATGTATTGCGCCAGGGTCTGGTAGGGCGATTGGGCGCGCACCAGGATCACCATGGGGGCTTCGACCAGCATGGCCAGATGGCTGAAGTCAGACACCGGGTCAAAGGGCATGACATTGCGGGTTGCCGCTGCATAGATATGCACGGAGGCATGGCTCACAAGCAGCGAGTAGCCGTCAGCGGGTTGACGCGACACATACTCGGTGCCAATCAATCCGCCGGCACCCGCCTTGTTTTCCACCACCACGGTTTGCCCCAGGGCCTGCGACAGGTGAGGCGCCATCAAGCGTGAGACGGTATCCACCAGACCGCCAGGAGGAAATTGGGCGATCAAGCGCACAGGGCCCCTGGTGGGCCAAGAAGCGCTTTGGGCGCCCACCCAACTCGGGACGGCAAGGCTGGCACCAGCGGCAGCTGCTAACAGATGACGACGTTTCATGCGAAGACCCTTTCAAATAAAAAAACACACCACTGCGGAACCCAGTGCAGAATTCATGCCACGCAGCTCTCACCCAGATGGAACGGTAATTGCGCTGAAGCAGGGGGGCTGTATGCCGTCTCGTGCAGGTGGATCGTTCTTCATGCACTGTCAGAGTGCTTGGTGGCCGATCAGCCGTTTTCAAATGGGTGCAGCGTTGAACAAGTTGCACCAAATTGGCGCTGGCGGCGTCTCCGCCCACTCCAACACGACCTTCATCAGGAATTCTCTATGTCAGATCAACAGCCGCACTACCTGGGTCTTTTGCCCGACCACGGTCGATTCCCTTACAGCGCCATCACGCAACGCGAGACGTACCGTTGGCCCAACGGCTCAGGTCTGGCCGTTTATCTGGCGCTCAACATCGAGCACT
>RFTK01000055.1 GCA_009923505.1 Betaproteobacteria bacterium | reverse complement strand
CAAGGACTGGTACTGCAGATTGTTCCTGGTACCTCCATAGACGCGAGCCATCAGACTTAAATCACCGCCGAGCCGATGGTCGAAAACCAAGCCGAGCTGGTCTTGTTTGACGGTCTTGCGAGTATTGCGCGTGATGGCATTGGGGACGACTTGCGAGGGCGTCGAAAGCCTGGGGGCATCCAACCCCAACGGATCCTTCGCATACGGCATGTCAAACATATTCACCACCAGCTTCCACCGGGTGCCAGGTTGGCTGTCCAGGGTGATCACGCTGTTGAGTTGCTGACGTCGCGTGTCGCTGTGGTCGCGATACCCGTCGATGCCAAAGGTGCTGTAGTCCGCCACGATGCCCACTTGCCCCGTGCGTCCGCTGAGTTGCCAGTCGGTTCGCGTCTGCCCATAAGAGCCCACGAACAACTGGTTGGAGAACTCGGGCTGTGCCGACGCTTCACGCGTGAACGTCTGGATCACACCGCCCGAGGCATTGCCATAAATCTGGGCCAGCGGACCCGTCAACACCTCGATGCGGTCGGTAGAGGTCAGGCTGACCGTGGAGGCTTGACCTTGTCCATCCGGGGTGGTGGCCGGGATACCGTCTGTGATGAGTCGTATGCCACGCAAGCCAAAAGGCGCTCGGGAGCCAAATCCGCGAATGGAAATCTGTACGTCCTGGGCGTAGTTGTTGCGGTTGAGTGCCACCACCCCCGGGACTTGTTGCAAAGCATCGGACAAGTTGACCTGTAGACCGTTGCGAATCACGGATGCATCCAGGGCATGCACAGAGCCCGGGGCGTCAAATTGTTTTTGCTCGAGTCGCCCGCTCTGCACCGTGATCTCAGGCAGCATCACGTCTGGTGTTTGCGCCAGACTGGCGAGAGACCCAAACCCCAGGAGGGCTCCGAGCCAGTTTCTGCAGCGTGTCATGTCAAGGTGTTGTCAGAGCCAGGAAATGCGCAATGGCCTGTAAATCCTCATCACTGATGCCGTGTAGCGATGCCGACATGATGGGGTCACGCCCCACCGCCTGGTTGGATTTCATCGCGCGCATGGTGAGGAGCAGATAGTCCTCGCGCTGACCCGCCAATCGAGGCATTTGTTCACGCCCGACATAGTTGGGCAGGTGGCAGATGCCACAGCGCATGTCCTTGGACAAGGCCTCCCCGCGTGAATAGAGTGCCTGTTGTCGAGAGGCATTGGGTTTGGTCGCCGGTAGAGCCGCATAGTGCTGTGCCAGTGCGGTGAGTTCGCTATCAGGGACGTTGTCCAGCATGCCCTTCATCTGCGGAATGTCTCGCATGCCTTCGCGAATCAGCACCAACTGGTTTTCCAGGAAAATCTTGGGCTGTCCCGCCAGCGAGGGGATGTTAGGAAGGGTCGAGTTACCTTGAGCCCCATGGCACGCGCCGCACAAAGCCACACGACTGGAAGGCGCTTGGCCCCAGGAAAAAGGGGTGGCCAACAAGGCCACCCCCAGGAAGGCCCAAGCCTTCCGGATGTTGAACAACGGCATGAGGTTACTTGCTGTAAGTCACTCGGTAGATCACGCCCATTTGCTCGTCAGACACCAGCACCGACCCATCGGCCATCTGGTGAAGGTAAGCCGGACGGCCCCAGAAGCTTTGATCGGCTTCGTTGGAGAAACCGGTCATGAAGGGCTCCACTTTGGCGTTCTTGCCATCGGCATCGGCACGCACCAGCACCACGTCGTGGCCAATTTTCTTGGTGCGGTTCCAGGAGCCCTTGCGTGCATTGAACAGCACATTGCGGTACTCGGGCGGGAACATGGTGCCGGTGTAGAACATGACGCCCATGGTGGCGGCGTGCGGGCCCATCAGTGCCACCGGTTGCTCAATGCCTTCACAGGGCTTGGCGCGCTTGACATCGGGGTCGGGCAGATTGCCCTGGTGGCAACTGGGGAAGCCGTAGTGCCCACCCATCTTCAAGCGGTTCATGGTGTCGTGGGGGGTGTCGTCGCCCAGCCAGTCGCGGCCATGGTTGCTGAACCACAGCTCCTTGGTTTGCGGGTGCCAGTCAAAGCCCACTGTGTTACGAATGCCGCGAGCCAACACTTCCATGCCAGAGCCATCGGCGTTGTAGCGACGGATCTGGGCGTACTCGGCACTGGGCGGTTCGCAGATGTTGCAGGGTGCACCAAAGGGCACATACAGCTTGCCATCCGGACCAAAGGCCACGTACTTCCAGTTGTGGTGCTTCTCAGGCGGGAAGTTGAAGTTGGCAGTCAGGTCGACCGGTGCCACGTTGGGGTTTTTGTCGATGCCATCGAAGCGCAACACCTTGTCAACGGCCACCACGTACAGCGAGCCATCCTTGAAGGCGGCGGTGGGTTGATCGAGTTTGTCGATGACCACGCGCGAGGTCCGTGTGCTGCCGTTGTCGGTGATCTCATAGATGCGACCCAGCGGACGGGTGCCGACGTAGTATTTGCCGCCGTCACCACGGGTGATGGCACGGCTGCCCGGGACGCTGTCGGCCCACACTTCGACCTTGAAGCCCGGGGGTAGCTTGATTCTGCTGAGGGGGACATCGGCAGCCTTGGTCGCTGTCAATTTGGCGGGCAATGGCGCCAGCGTTGAGTTGGCCATGCTGTCAGGCATGCCCTGCTTCCAGGCCGGGGGAGGAGCGGCCGCTGTTTGTGCTTGTGCTGTGACAGCACTCACGCCCAAGGCCACCGTGAGGCCCAATCGAGAGAACAGGTTCAGTGTGAGTTTCAAGTGGTACTCCTGGATTAATTGTTTGTCGCAGTATTCTCCAGTGTCCTCGAAAGCGGAGTCACCTTGGTAACGCACCACTTCAGAATGCCGCAAATACCTCAAATTCAAGGGAAAACCCTGAGGGCGTTGGACGTGTTGCGGGCGCGGTCCTGCGCTGGGAGGCCTTATTTCGACAACATCCGCATCGCCTCTTCCAGCCCCCTCAGGGTGAGCGGGAACATGCGGTGGCCTGTGAGTTGCTGGATGATGCTGATGCTTTGTCGGTACTGCCACACGCCTTGGGGTTCCGGGTTGATCCAGACGAACTTGGGGTAGGCGTGGGTGAGGCGCTGTATCCATTCGGCGCCCGGTTCCTCGTTGTTGTACTCTACGCTGCCACCGGGCTGCAGGATTTCGTAGGGGCTCATGGTGGCGTCCCCGATGAAGATGAGCTTGTAGTCCTTGTTGTACTTGCGGATGATGTCCCAGGTGGGGAATTTTTCGGCAAAGCGACGGCGGTTGTTTTTCCACAGGTAGTCGTAGATGCAGTTGTGGAAGTAATAAAACTCCAGGTGCTTGAACTCCGACTTCACCGCCGAGAAGAGCTCTTCCATGCGTTGAATGTGCTCGTCCATGGTGCCACCCACGTCCATCAGCAGCAACACCTTCACATTGTTGTGCCGCTCAGGGATCATCTTGATATCCAGATACCCTGCATTGGCCGCCGTGCTGCGAATGGTGTCGTCCAAGTCGAGTTCGTCGGGTGAGCCTTCACGCGCAAACTTTCGCAAACGGCGCAGGGCCACCTTGATGTTGCGGGTGCCCAGTTCCTGGCTGTCGTCATAGTCTTGGTAGGCGCGTTGCTCCCACACCTTCACCGCACTCTTGTTGCCACCCTTGCCGCCGATGCGCACGCCTTGCGGGTTGTAGCCGCCGTTGCCAAAGGGTGAGGTGCCACCGGTGCCGATCCACTTGCTGCCGCCTTCGTGGCGTTCTTTCTGTTCTTCCAGGCGCTTCTTGAGCGTTTCCATCAACTCGTCCCAGCCCATCTTCTCGATGGCGGCTTTCTGCTCGGGGGTGAGTTCCTTTTCCAGGGTCTTGCGCAGCCAGTCGAGCGGCACGTCCTGGGTGAAGTCGGTCATCAACTCCACGCCTTTGAAATAGGCGGCAAAGGCGCGGTCAAATTTGTCGAAGTGCTTCTCGTCTTTCACCAAAGCCGTGCGGCTCAGGTAATAGAAGTCGTCCATGGAACTGGCGTCGCTGGTCGGCCCCACCACCTGGGCTTCGAGCGCCTCGAGCAGCGAGAGGTATTCCTTGACAGACACGGGCACCTTGGCCGCGCGCAGGGTGTAAAAGAAATCGATCAGCATGGTGGTCGCTTCTCAGGGGGCTGGCCGCGGTCGGGCCAGTTGATAGTCCAGGTGCGAGCGCACCGCCGGCCACTCGCTGGCGATGATGCTGTACACCGCGGTGTCGCGCAAGGAGCCATTGGGTGCGATCTGGTGCGAGCGCAACACCCCGTCGAGCTTGGCGCCCAGGCGCTCGATGGCGTGGCGGCTGTCGTGGTTGAACCAGTGCGTGCGAAATTCCACCGCAATGCAGCCCAGCGTGTCAAAGGCGTGCGACAACAGCAGCCGCTTGCACTGGGTGTTCAGGGCCGATCGCTGCACACGGCGCCGGTACCAGGTTGAGCCGATTTCGACGCGGTGGTGGGCAGCGTCAATGTTCATGTAGGTGGTCATGCCCACGGCTTGACCCGAGGCAGGTTCGATCACGGCGAAGGGCACCATGCTGCCTTGGGCCTGCAACTGCAGGCGACGCTCAATCTCGGCCTGCATGCGATCGGGCGTGGGGATGAAGGTGTACCAGAGGTTCCAGAGTTCGCCATCTCGCACGGCTTCCACCAGGTCGTCATGGTGGTGTGCCGCCAAGGGTTCCAAGCGGGCATGAGGGCCTTGCAGCTGCAACGGGGTGACGGCAATCATGGCGCATCTCCCGGTGGCGTGGAGCGGCCGCGCAGGTGCCGGACCGCTTGCAGCCCCATGCCGCCACCCAGCCCCACCAGGGCGATGGCCACCAGGCTACCCGCGCTGTAACCTTCGGCAAAGAGTTCCAACCCCACCAGTCGGCCCAGCCCGAAGCCGAGCAGCGAGCCCACGACAAAACCCACCGCATCGGTCAGGCCTTCGATCAGCAGTTGTCGCGACATGGTGTGGTCCTGCCGTTAACGGTTGCGGCTTTGCATGAACACCAGCTTCTCGAACAGCGTCACGTCCTGCTCATTCTTGAGCAGGGCACCCACCAAGGGTGGCACAGCCACTTTTTCGTCGGCGGATTGCAAGGCTGACAGTGGAATGTCCTCAGCCACCAGCAGCTTGAGCCAGTCCAGCAGCTCGCTGGTGCTGGGCTTTTTCTTCAGACCGGGCAGGTTGCGCACGTCGTAAAAGGTTTTGAGGGCAACGGTGAGCAGGTCTTTTTTGAGGGTGGGGAAGTGCACGTCCACGATCTGGCGCATGGTGTCGGCGTCAGGGAACTTGATGTAGTGGAAAAAACACCGGCGCAAGAAGGCGTCGGGCAGTTCCTTCTCGTTGTTGGAGGTGATGAACACCAGCGGGCGCGTCTTGGCCTTGACGAGCTCGCGCGTTTCGTAGCAATAGAACTCCATGCGGTCGAGTTCGCGCAGCAAGTCGTTGGGAAACTCGATGTCGGCTTTGTCGATCTCGTCGATCAGCAGGGCCACGGGCTCCTCGGCGGTGAAGGCTTGCCACAGCACACCCTTGACGATGTAGTTCTGGATGTCCTTGACCCGTTCGTCGCCCAATTGGCTGTCGCGAAGACGGCTCACCGCGTCGTACTCATACAGGCCCTGCTGGGCCTTGGTGGTGGACTTGATGTGCCACTGGATGAGGGGCAGCCCCAGCGCCTGGGCCACTTCCTCGGCCAGCATCGTCTTGCCCGTGCCCGGTTCGCCTTTGACCAGCAGCGGCCGCTTGAGGGTGATGGCTGCGTTGACCGCCAGTTTCAGGTCCTGGGTGGCTACGTAATGGTCGGAACCTTGGAATTTCATGGTGTTGAGCAGTTGGGAAAAGGCTACGTCTAGCTTACAAAGAGGCGTGGAAGGGATCGATATAATGCGCGATTGGCGTTGGCCTGTCTGCGCCCATCTTGCCCCGTGTTGCACTCGATTGTCAGTCCAAAATGAACAAGTTATTGTCCTTCGTTTTTGTTTCGCTTGTCGCTTGCGTGACCACCCCGGTTTTGGCGCAAGACGCCCAGGGCGACGCCAAGGCTGGCGAGAAAAAAATTGCCATGTGCATCGGCTGCCACGGCATCGTTGGCTACCAGGCCAGCTTCCCCGAGGTTTACCGCGTGCCCATGATTTCCGGGCAAGGCGCCAAGTACATCGCCTCCGCACTCAATGCCTACAAAAAAGGTGAGCGCAAGCACCCCACCATGCGCGGTATCGCTGAATCGTTGACCGACCAGGACATTGCCGACATTTCCGCTTATTACTCCACCCACGGTGCCCCCCAGGCCGCGCCTGAGACCGTCAAGGAGGCCACGGGCCCGGTGGCCGACCTGCTGAAGAAAGGCGCTTGCAACTCTTGTCACGGCCCCAACTACAGCAAGCCCATCGACCCGTCCTATCCCAAGATTGGGGGCCAGCATGCCGACTACCTGTTTGTCGCCCTCAAGTCCTACAAGACCGAGGGCCAGGCGTCCTGGGGTCGCAACAACGGTGTCATGGGTGGCATCGCCAAGCAGTTCACCAACGCCGAACTCAAGCAATTGGCCCAGTACATCGCCAGCCAGCCCGGTGAGATGAAGGTGGTGCCTCAGTCGCGTTTCCGCTGAAAAGCGTGACGCGGGCTTAACCGAGCCGCCAAAAAAAAGCCAGACCGCGTGTCTGGCTTTTTCGTTGCTGACGCTCAGTCCCGCGTGGCCCGTCGCTGCACCTCGTCGATATAGGCCGCGCCGTCGGGTGGCCGGCCGCTGCGCTGGCTTTCCCACACCATGCGTCCCAGGCACTCCATGGCTTCATGGTGGGCCTGATGAATCGAATCACGCCGTGCGGCCAGCAATTCCACCGCCTGCCGAATGCCGCGTGGCTGATCGATGGAGCACTGTTCGCTGATGGACAAGTGCATCGACAGATGCAGGAAAGGGTTTTCCCTGCCTTCCTCCACCTCATACACCCGGGCCACCGCCGCGTCTGCATCGGACAAATCGCCGTGGTACTCGGGATGGCGTTCGATCCACTGGCTGGCCAGGGTTTCCAGAGCGTCCAGCGGTTCGCCCGCCTGGTGCTTGCGGTGCACGCCGCAGAAGAAGCGGCGCACATCTTCTTGGGAGGGTGTGAACATCAGCGAATTGTCCCGCATGGTGGCCGATGCCGGGTCGGACGCATGAATCTCCCACGCGTCAACCCTGCCATCCGCCGCGTTTCATAATAGCTGCCATGATCAACAAGATAGCTCCCTCCATTGAACAGGCCTTGGCCGGCACCCCCGACGGTGCGGTGGTGGCCATTGGCGGATTCGGCACCGCCGGCATCCCGGCCGAGCTGATTGACGGTCTCATCGCCCAAGGGGCGCGGGACCTCACCCTGGTGAACAACAACGCGGGCAACGCCGAGCTCGGCATTGCTGCCCTGCTGAAGACGGGCCGTGTGCGCAAAATCATTTGCAGCTTTCCGCGTCAGGCCGACTCGTATGTGTTCGACGAGCTGTACCGCAGCGGCAAGCTCGAGCTTGAGCTTGTGCCCCAAGGCAACCTGGCCGAGCGCTTGCGCGCAGCGGGCGCTGGTATTGGCGCCTTCTTCACACCCACAGGCTATGGCACTGAGCTCGCGCTCAAGGCGGACGGCACACCCAAAGAGACCCGGGAAATCGATGGTCGTCACTACGTGCTCGAGTATCCGATCCGTCCCGACCTCTCGCTGATCCGTGCCGAGCGCGGCGACCGCTGGGGCAACCTCACCTATCGCAAGGCGGCGCGCAACTTTGGCCCGGTCATGGCCATGGCGGCCAAGCGCACCGTGGCCACCGTGCACGAGGTGGTGGAGTTGGGTCAACTCGACCCCGAAACCATCGTCACCCCCGGTATCTTTGTGCACCAGGTGGTGCTGATCGATCGCGTGGTCACCCAGGCCGGAGGTATCAAGGCATGAGCTACACCCGTCGTACCAAAGATCAACTGGCCGCGCGCGTGGCCCAGGACATTCCCGAAGGCGCCACTGTCAACCTGGGCATTGGCATGCCCACCACGGTGGGTAACCACATTCCCGTCTCGCGCGAAGTGCTGCTTCACAGCGAGAACGGTATTCTGGGCATGGGCCCGGCGCCAGCGGCTGGCCAGGAGGACTATGACCTCATCAATGCCGGCAAGCAGCCCGTCACCTTGCTGGCAGGCGGCGCCTATTTCCACCACGCCGACAGCTTTGCCATGATGCGTGGCGGTCACCTCGATATTTGCGTGTTGGGGGCTTTCCAGGTCAGCGCCACCGGTGACCTGGCCAATTGGCACACCGGCGAGCCGGGGGCTGTGCCCGCAGTCGGCGGTGCGATGGACTTGGCCATTGGGGCCAAGCAGACCTGGGTGATGATGGATTTGCTGACCAAGCAGGGCCAGAGCAAGGTGGTGTCGGCGTGCACGTACCCCATCACCGGGCTGGCTTGCGTCAAACGCATCTACAGCGACCTGGGCACGCTGGCGTGTACGCCACAGGGCCTCAAGATCATTGACCTGGTGCCCGGGCTCAGCCTGGAAGAGCTCAGCCGTATCATCGGATTGCCCATAGCGGCTTGATGCCCAAGCCTGCGCCTCTTGAAAGCGGCGCTTGAATGATTGATTTTTTTGACGAGGATTCGACATGACCCAAGCCTTCATCTGTGACGCCATTCGCACACCCTTTGGCCGCTACGGGGGTTCGCTCAGCAGTGTGCGCACCGATGACCTGGGCGCCATCCCGCTCAAGGCCCTGATGGCGCGCAACGCCCAGGTGGACTGGCAGGCGGTGACCGATGTGATTTTTTGAACCGGTTGTGCGGGTCGGGTCTGGATGCCCTGGGCACGGCAGCCCGCGCCATTCGGGCTGGTGAAGCCGGCCTCATGATTGCCGGCGGTGTCGAGAGCATGAGCCGTGCGCCCTTTGTGATGCCCAAGGCCGAAAGTGCCTTCAGCCGCAGTAACGCGGTGTACGACACCACCATCGGCTGGCGCTTCATCAACAAGTTGATGAAGGAAAAATATGGCGTCGACTCCATGCCCGAAACGGCCGAGAACGTCGCCACCGATTTCAAGATCGAGCGCGAAGCCCAGGACCGCATGGCGCTGGCCAGTCAGATGAAGGCCGTGGCTGCGCAAAAGGCGGGTGTCTTTGACAGCGAGATCACCCCGGTCACCATCCCCCAGAAAAAAGGCGATGCCCTCGTGGTGAGCAAGGACGAGCATCCGCGTGAAACCAGCCTGGAAACCCTGGCCAAGCTCAAGGGCGTGGTGCGCCCCGATGGCACGGTGACCGCTGGCAACGCCAGTGGCGTGAACGATGGTGCCTGTGCTTTGTTGCTGGCCAGCGAATCCGAAGCGGCCAAGCACGGCCTGACGCCGCGTGCACGTGTCGTGGGCATGGCCACCGCGGGCGTGCCGCCGCGCATCATGGGGATTGGCCCAGCCCCGGCGACGCAGAAGGTGCTGGCCCTCACCGGCTTGAGCCTGGCGCAGATCGACGTCATCGAGTTGAACGAAGCCTTTGCCGCGCAGGGCCTGGCCGTGCTGCGCCAATTGGGTCTGCAAGACGACGATCCGCGCGTCAACCCCAACGGGGGTGCGATTGCGTTGGGCCACCCGCTGGGCGCCAGTGGTGCCCGACTGGCCACCACCGCCGTCAACCAGCTGCACCGCAGCGGTGGCCGCTACGCCCTGTGCACCATGTGCATCGGGGTGGGCCAGGGCATTGCGGTCATTCTTGAGCGCGTGTAACACCGCTTCCATTTCAAGCCCCCATGACCCGACTTCAGCAGCGGGCAGGGGATATGCGTGTTGAATATCAATTGTTACGAGGAGAAAACACATGGCAAACAAAGTAGGCTGGATTGGGTTGGGGCGCATGGGCGAGGCCATGGTCAAGCGACTGACCAAGGCCGGACATGGCGTCGATATCTGGAACCGCACGCGCAGCAAGGCTGAGCCGCTGGTGGAGTATGGTGCCACGCTGGTTGACAGCAAACTGGATCTGGCTGCCTGCGAAACGGTGTTCACCATGGTGTCCACCACCGACGACTTGAAAGAAGTGTTGTTTGGTGCAGGGGGATTGGTCACGGGCAAGACCCTGCCGCGCCTGGTGGTCGACAGCTCGTCCATTTCACAAGAGGGGTCGACCGAGGTGAGAGAGCGCCTCGAGGCCCTGGGCGTTGCCTACCTGTGTGCGCCGGTGTCGGGCAACGCCAAGGTGGCCAAGGCCGGCAAGCTGCTGGTGGTGGCCTCGGGCCCCAAGCATTTGTACGACCTGGCTGAGCCCTACTTGCGTGCCATGTCCCGCAAGTGCATGTGGGTGGGCGAGGGCGAACTGGCGCGCGTGTGGAAGATTGCGCACAACACCATGTTCGGCGTGGTCATCCAGAACCTGTGCGAAATCACCGTGCTGGCCGAGAAGGCGGGCATTCCTCGTCACGTATTTCTCGAGAGCATCAACGACTCGGTGCTGGGCTCGATGTACACCCGATACAAGACGCCGGTGTTGTCCAACCTCACGTTCGAGCAGGTCACCTTCACCCCCAAGCTGTTGCTGAAGGACCTGGACCTGGGGATGGCGGCGGCCAAGGCACAAGGGGTGTCGATGCCCGCTGCAGCAGCCACCCGTGAATCGGTGTCGCGCCTGATTGGTCGCGGCTACGACGATGTGGACTTCTCGGTGCTGCTGGTCGAAGTGGCCAAGGACGCTGGCCTCGAGCTCAAGCCCGAGGCGGTCAAGATCAGCGACGGCCTGGAGTCCTGATCATGGCAGCGCGCACCCTCATCCGTGGCGCGACCGTCATCACCCTGGACCGGCAAGGTGACTTGCCCGAGGCTGATATTTTGGTCTCAGGCGATGTGATCCAGGAGATCGCGCCGCGCATCCAGGCGGACGACGCCGAGGTGGTGTCGGCCGCCGGTTTCATCGTCATCCCGGGCCTGATCAATGCGCACCTGCACACCTGGCAAACTGCCTTGCGCGGGGTGGCGGCCAACTGGACGCTGCTGGAGTATTTCCAGAAGATGCATGCCGGCCTGGCGACGGTATTTGCTCCCGAGGACCTGCACATTGCCACCCTGGTGGGCGCCCTCAACCAGTTGAACCATGGCACCACCACGCTGGTGGACTGGTGCCACAACAACCGAACCCCCGCCCACAACGATGCTGCCATCGACGGCTTGCTGCAATCGGGCATTCGCGCGGCGTTTTTTCATGGCACGCCCAAGCCGGACCCGAAGCCCGGCGAGACACCGTTCTGGGAGGTGCCGCATCCGCGTGCGGAAGTCGAACGCTTGCTCCGCGCGCATCAAGGTCGATCGCTGTTGAGCATTGGCGCGGCCGTGTTGGGCCCACATTACTCGACCCTGGATGTTGCGCTGCACGATTTCCGAATGGCTCGCGACCTGGGTGTCATCGCTTCGCTGCACCAGGGGGGTGGGCCAGCGCGCACGCCGGACGGCTGGGACAAGTTGCAGGCCGAAGGCTTGCTGGGACCCCACGTCAATATCGTGCACGGTCATGCGCTGAATGACACGCAGCTCAACACCTTCTGTGATCTGGGCATGAGCTTCTCAGCTGCGGCGGAGAGTGAGATGTCGCAAGGCCATGGCCATCCCTTGACCGGGCGGTTGCGGGCCCTGGGTCACGCGCCCTCGTTGGGCGTGGACCTGGAAAGCGTGATGAGTGGCGACATGATCAGCCAAGCGCGCATCGCCTTGGGTATTCAGCGCAGCCTCGATAACGTAGCCTACCGCGTCGAGCACAACACGTTGCCTTCCACCTCCACCATTCCCGCGCGTGAAGCCTTGCAGTGGGTAACGGTGGAGGGGGCGCGCATGCTGGGACAACTGGACCGCATCGGGTCCCTGGCTGCCGGCAAACAGGCCGATCTGGTGATGATTCGCGCCAGCGACCTGAACATGCAACCTGTGCACGACCCGGTCAGCAGCGTGGTGTTCCAGACCAGTCTGGCCAACATCGACAGCGTGATGGTGGCAGGTCAGTGGAAGAAGCGGCACGGACAGTTGCTGGGCGTCGAACTGGCGCCTAAACTCGAGTTGCTGCGCGCCTCGGGGCGCAAGATCACGCAGGCTTTGGGCTTGCATTAAAGAATCCACAGGAGACTCCCCATGAAGACGACCTCTTTCTCGACCCTGCGCCGCGCGTGTCTGGCTGTCCTGGTGGCCGCCGCCGCCCTGCCCTCGGGGGCCCAGAATTTTCCGACCAAACCCGTGCGCTTCATCGTGCCTTTCACCGCGGGCAGTGGCACGGACATCGTGGCGCGCTCGGTGGCGGACGTGATGTCCAAGTCGCTGGGGCAGCCGATCGTGATTGAAAACAAGCCGGGCGCGGGTGGCACCATCGCTGCCGCTTTGGTGGCCAAGTCTGAACCGGATGGGCACACACTGCTCATCCCCTCGTCGGGTCACGCACTCAATCCGGCCATCTACCCCAACCTGTCGTACGACACGCTCAAAGATCTCACGGGCGTGACGCCGCTGGCCTCACTGGCCAACGTGCTGGTGGTGTCGCCGGCCAAGGGCTGGAAAACCGTGAGTGATTTGGTCACGGCAGCCAAGGCCAACCCAGGCAAGTTCAACTACGCGTCGGCGGGTGTGGGCGGCGCCACGCACCTCAACGCCGAGAAGTTCAAACTGCAAGCGAGTTTCGATGCGGTGCACGTGCCGTTCAAGGGCACCCCGGAAGCCATCTCCGATGTGATCGGGGGACGCAGTGACTGGTACTTCTCGCCGGTTTCGGGTGCGCTCCCGCTGGTTCGCGAAGGCAAACTCACTGCGTTGGCCGTGAGCACGCCCCAGCGCAGCCCCATCCTGCCGCAGGTGCCCACCACGGTCGAAGCCGGTGTGCCGGGCTCTGACTACATTTTCTGGGTGGGCATGATTGCGCCCGGTGCCACACCGCCCGCGGTGATCAAGCGACTCAACGAAGAAGCCATCAAGGCCCTCAACAACCCGGAGGTCAAGGAGCGCCTGACCAAGCTGGGTGCTGAGCCGATGCCGATGACCCCCGAGGGTTTCAACGCGTTCATTCGCACCGAGATGGAGTCGGCCGCGCGCATTGCGCAGGCCGCTTCACTCAAGGCCAACTGACCGGGCGCGATCATGCGCAGTCTTTTCATGGGCGTGGGCAAGATGGGCTTGCCCATGGCGCGTCATTTGCTGAAAGCGGGTCATGACGTGTCGGTCACTGATCTGGAGGCAGGGCGTCTTCAACTGGCCCGTGAAGCTCATGTGTCGGTGGCAGACGACGCATCAGCCGAGTTGGCCCGGGTGGATCGCGTGTACTCCTCGCTGCCGCATGACCAGGCCTTGCTGGCCGTGGCGGACCAGGTGGCCCGTCATGCGCGACAGGGCACGATCTGGGTGGACACCAGCACGGTGTCCATGGCGGCTTCGGCACAGGCAGCCCTTCGCTGTCAGGCCCAGGGCATTCGCTATTTGCGCGTCACCGTATCGGGCAACAACCACATGGCCGAGTCAGCGCAACTCACCGTGCTGGCGTCAGGCTCGCGTGCCGATTACGACGAACTCTTGCCTGCCTTGCGTTGCTGGGGACCGAACCATTTTTATCTCGGCGAGGCCGAGCAGGCTCGTCTGATGAAGTTGGTCATCAATTTGATGATTGCGCAGACATCAGCCATGTTGGCCGAGGCCATGACGCTGGGGCGTCAAGGCGGACTCGATTGGCCAACCCTGTGGCAGGTGGTGGGGGCCAGCGCCGTGGCTTCGCCCATCATGAAGGCCAAATCACAGCAACTGGGGCGTCCCCTGGGCGAGCGCGATTTTTCGCCCACCTTCACGGTGCACCAGATGCTCAAGGACATTGGCCTCATCTTGCAGGCTGGGGCGGAGTTGCACGTGCCGCTTGCGCAAACCAGCCAGACCCAGCAGTGGATGCAATCGGCCATCGCGCAAGGCGATGGGGAACTCGATTACGCGGCGATCATCAAGGTGGTGGAGCGCGCAGCCGGTCTCTCGGGCGAGGCCTGAGCCAGCTTATTGGTCGGCAAACGCCCGCTCGATCACGAAGTCACCAGGACGCGTGGTGCTGCCTTCCTGAAAGCCTCGCTGCTCCAGCAGGCTTTTGAGGTCCTTCAACATCTGCGGACTGCCGCAAATCATCACACGGTCCTGGGTGGGGTCAAGGGCGGGTAGGCCCAGATCGGCAAACAACTGACCACTCTCCATCAGGTCCGTGATGCGCCCCATGTGTTGGTAGGGCTCACGCGTGACGGTGGGGTAGTACAGGAACTGGGACGACACCATTTCGCCCAGCAACTCGTGTTGCGGCAACTCCTGCGTGAGGTAGTCGTGGTAGGCCAGTTCGTTGACCTGACGCACTCCATGCACCAAGATGACCTTGTCGAAACGCTCATAGGTTTCAGGGTCGCGCAGCACGCTTAGAAAAGGCGCCATGCCCGTGCCGGTGGAGAGCATGTAGAGGTTCTTGCCAGGCAGCAGGTAATCGATCAGGAGCGTGCCGGTGGGCTTGCGGCCCACGATGATGCTGTCGCCCACCTGGATGTGCTGCAGTCGCGAGGTCAGCGGGCCATCGGGCACCTTGATGCTCAGGAACTCGAGGTGCTCCTCGTAGTTGGGGCTGACGATGCTGTAGGCGCGCAGCAGGGGCTTGTTGTTGACCGTGAGGCCAATCATGGTGAAGTGGCCGTTGGAAAAACGCAGGCCCATGTCGCGGGTGGTGGTGAAGCTGAAAAGCCGGTCGGTCCAGTGGTGAACGGACAGGACGGTTTCTTGGTGCAGAGCGCTCATGGTGTTTAATGGCTGAATATGAGACTGTACAACAGGACATCCAACCTGAAGTCATAAGCGATGGGGCGAACCGGCATAAGGCTCAGCCGCGTGCGGCCATCGATGGGCCAGGCAGTAGCCCTCCTCTTGTGTCGACTGTCAGGTCTCTGCCCAGCCGTTAAACTGATCGCCCTTTTCTAGCCCGGAGAGCCGTCATGTCCTCAACCCCTGTCCAGCAGCTGCGCCGTCTTTTGCGTGGCATCACACTCGGGCTGTCTGTCCTGGTGTGTGGGCCCGCGGCATGGGCCCAGGGGGTGATCAAGATCGGTGAAATCAACAGTTACAAGGCGCAACCGGCCTTTCTGGAGCCCTATAAAAAGGGCATGGAACTCGCCCTGGAGGAAATCAATGCGGCCGGTGGCGTGAACGGGCGCAAGTTGCAGTTGATCATTCGCGATGACAACGCCACTCCCGGAGACGCGGTGCGCGCGGCCGAGGAGTTGATCGCGCGAGAGCAGGTCGACGTGCTGAGCGGCACCTTCCTCTCGCATGTGGGCCTCGCGGTGGCCGATCTGGCGCGCCAGCGCAAAATGTTCTTCCTGGCAGGTGAGCCCCTGACCGACAAGATCGTCTGGCAAAACGGCAACCGTTACACCTTCCGCTTGCGCGCCTCCACCTACATGCAGGTGAGCATGCTGGTGCCCGAGGCCGCCAAACTGCGCAAGAAGCGCTGGGCCATCGTCTACCCCAACTACGAATACGGCCAATCCGCGGCTGCTACCTTCAAGCAATTGCTGAAAGCAGCTCAGCCCGATGTTGAGTTTGTGGCCGAACAAGCGCCAGCGCTGGGCAAGGTGGACGCCGGCGCCGTGGTGCAAGCCTTGGCCGATGCCAAACCCGATGCCATCTTCAACGTGCTGTTCGCAGCGGACCTGGCCAAGTTGGTTCGCGAGGGCAACACGCGCGGGCTCTTCCAGGGGCGCGAAGTGGTGAGCTTGCTGACGGGTGAGCCCGAGTACCTGGACCCCCTGAAAGATGAAACCCCCAACGGCTGGATCGTCACCGGTTACCCCTGGCACAGCATCAACACGCCCGAGCACAAGGCCTTTTTGGCCGCGTACCAGAGTCGCTTCAAGGACTACCCGCGTCTGGGTTCGGTGGTGGGTTACACCATGATCCACGCCCTGGCCGCCGGTATTCGCAAAGCGGGTAGCACCGACACCGAGAAGCTCATCAGCGCCTTTCGCGGCCTGACCTTTGACAGCCCCTACGGCAAGCAGAGCTTTCGCGCCATTGACCACCAGTCCACCATGGGCGCTTTTGTGGGACGCACCCGCAACGAACAGGGCAAGGGGGTGATGGTGGAGGCGCGTTACCAGGACGGTGCCGCTTTCCAGCCCAGCAATGACGACGTCCGCAAGCTGCGTGCCGCGGACTGATTGCATCGCCTTGGACTGATCAAGGATGGATGCCTGGGGCTGGACTGTCCAACTGCTCAACGGCTGGGCGGGCGCCTCCTCGCTGTTTCTGGTGGCGGCCGGCTTGTCGCTGATCTTTGGCGTCACCCGTATCGTCAACTTCGCGCACGGCTCGTTTTTCCTGCTCGGCATTTATCTCGCGTACTCGCTGGTGGAGTTCATCAGCCGTCCGCTGGGCCAGGCCTGGGGCTATGCCTTGGCGGTGCCTTTGGCGGCGCTCATCACCGGGGTGCTGGGGGCGGTGGTGGAAGTCCTGCTGTTGCGCCGTATTTACCGCGCGCCTGAGCTCTTTCAACTGCTGGCCACCTTTGCGTTGGTGCTGGTGATTCAAGACGGTGTGCTCTGGGCCTGGGGACCGGAGGATTTGCTGGGTCCGCGCGTGCCTGGCCTGGCCGGCGCCGTGGACATCGCCGGTCGCCGCTTTCCCAGCTACGACGTGCTGCTCATCGCAGTGGGCCCGCTGGTGTTGGGCTGCGTGTGGTGGTTGCTACACCACACCCACTGGGGACTTCTAGTGCGCGCAGCCACGCAAGACCGTGAGATGGTGAGTGCCTTGGGGGTGCGCCCCAGTCGGGTGTTCACCAGCGTATTTGCGCTGGGTTGCGCCCTTGCCGGTTTGGGCGGTGCTTTGCAATTGCCGCGTGAGCCCGCCAGTCTGGGGCTGGATTTGCAAACCATGAGCGATGCCTTCGTGGTGGTGGTGGTGGGCGGGATGGGTTCCATCCCCGGCGCCTATGTGGCGGCCTTGCTGATCGCCGAAATCAAGGCGGTCTGCATTGCCATCGGCACGGTGGAGTGGGGCGGTGTGAGCGTCTCGTTCTCCAAGCTCACCCTGGTGGCCGAGTTTGTGGTGATGGCGGTGGTGCTGGTGTTGCGGCCCTGGGGCTTGATGGGCCAGCCGCCGCAGCAGCCACGCAGCCAGACCACCCCCCTAGCGCCCTGGCGCCATGCATCGGCCACCACGCGTCGGGTGGTGTGGGTGGCGCTGGTCCTCGCGAGCTTGCCCTTGTGGTCATCGGTTTTTCCGTATGCGCTGGTGTTAGGCATTGACGTGCTGGTGGCCATGTTGTTTGCCTGCAGCCTGCACTTCATCCTGGGGCCGGCGGGCTTGCATTCGTTTGGCCATGCGGCCTACTTTGGGGTGGGGGCGTACGCGGCGGCGCTGGGTGTGCTGCGTGCCGGCTGGCCGATGGAGGTCATGCTGCTGTTGGCGCCCATGGCCACCGTGCTGGTGGCCATGGGCCTGGCCTGGTTTCTGGTGCGCATGAGTGGGGTGTACCTGGCCATGCTGACCCTGGCCTTTGGCCAGATTTTGTGGGCCATCGGATTTCAGTGGGATGCTGTCACGGGTGGCAGCAATGGCCTGACGGGTGTATGGCCCAGCCCCTGGTTGTCGGATCGATCCCTGTATTACTTGCTGACGCTGGCGCTGGTGACAGCCGGGGTGCTGGCGATGCAGCGCCTGTTGCACGCGCCCTTGGGGTATGGCCTGCGCGCGGCCCGTGATTCCGTCTTGCGAGCGCGGGCCATTGGCGTGCCGGTGGAGCGCTTGCAATGGACAGGCTTGGTGGTGGCCGCAGGGTGGGCCGGTCTGGCCGGATCGCTGTATGCGTTTTCCAAGGGCAGCATCGCACCAGACGTGCTGGGCGTGGCGCGTTCGGTCGATGCGCTGGTGATGGTGTTGCTGGGCGGTGTGCAGTCCACCCTGGGCCCCTTGCTGGGCGCCGCCGTGTTCACCGTGTTGCAAGATACGCTGGCCCGCAGCACCGAATTCTGGCGAGCCCTGCTGGGGGGGGTGATCCTGCTCCTGGTACTGCTGGCGCCACAAGGCCTGGTGGGCCTTGTGCAGCGGGCGCAATCCTGGTTGTCGTGGCGTCACCCCTCGCGCGGGAGGGCCGGATGAGTGTGTCCTTGCAGGTCCAGGGGCTGCGCAAATCCTTTGGCGATGTGCATGCGGTGGACGATGTGTCGTTCGAACTCGCGCCTGGCGAACTCTTGGCCATGATTGGCCCGAATGGGGCGGGCAAGTCGACCACCTTCAACGTGATCCACGGCCAACTCGCCCCCGATGCCGGCAGCGTGCTGTTTGAAGGTGAGTCCCTGTTGGGGTGTACGCCTCGTCAGATCTGGCAACGCGGTATCGCTCGCACCTTTCAGATCGCCGAGACCTTCGCCTCGCTGACGGTGATCGAAAACGTGCAGATGGCGCTGTTATCGCTCGACGGGCGGTTGTTCTCGCCTTGGCGGCGTGCCACGCAGTACCGACGTGACGATGCACTCGATGTGCTCGCGCAAGTGGGCCTGGCATCGCAAGCCGATTGCGCGGCGCATGCGTTGGCGTATGGCGATGTGAAGCGCCTCGAGTTGGCCATTGCGCTGGCCAGCCAACCCCGCTTGCTGTTGATGGATGAACCCACCGCAGGCATGGCTCCCACCGAGCGACGTGAACTCATGGCATTGACCCAGTCCTTGGTGCAGCAGCGGCAACTCTCGGTGCTCTTCACCGAGCACAGCATGGACGTGGTGTTCGAGCATGCAGACCGTGTGCTGGTGTTAGCGCGTGGCCGGCCCATCGCGTTGGGCACCCCGCAGCAGGTCCGCGAGGATGAACAGGTGCAGGCGGTGTATCTGGGGCAAGGACGGCTGACGCACCCCACGACACAGGGGGTGTCCACACAGGTGTTGTCACGGCCGACGATTGCATCTCCGTCCCCCGCGGGGACACGTGATGTTGGACGTGAGGCGACGATCTCGGCTCGGCCGTCTGCTCTCCACCAGGTTTCGTTGCTCACCGCCCAAGGTTTGAATGCGGGTTATGGCGCTGCGCGGGTGCTGTTCGATGTGACTCTTCAGGTCAACCGCGGCGAAGTGGTGGCCTTGATGGGGCGCAACGGCGCTGGCAAGTCCACCCTGCTGAAGGCCTTGATGGGACTGGTGCCCGAGCGCTCAGGACAGGCCTCCTTTCTTGACCATGACCTGATGCGGTTGGCTCCGCATGAAGCAGCCCTGGCGGGCTTGGGTTATGTGCCCGAAGACCGCCGTATCTTCACCGACCTCACGGTACACCACAACCTGTCGGTGGGGCAACAACCGCCCCGCTGTTTTCCCGATGGAACGCCCGCGCCGCACTGGACGCTTGAACGTGTGCTGGAACTCTTTCCGCGGTTGGCGGAGTTGTTGCATCGCCCGGGTGGGCGCATGAGTGGCGGCGAACAGCAGATGCTCACGGTCGCGAGGAGCCTCATGGGCAATCCGCTGCTGTTGTTGCTGGATGAGCCCTCCGAAGGGGTGGCCCCGGTGATCGTCGAGCACATGGCCGAGATGATTCTGGCCCTCAAATCCGCCGGGGTCAGTCTGCTGGTGTCCGAGCAAAACTTGGCCTTTGCCTCGTGGGTGGCGGACCGCGCTGTCGTGCTGGAGAAGGGGCAGGTTCGCTACACCGGGCCCATGCAGACCTTGGTGTCAGATGACACCTTGCGCCGACAATTGTTGAGCGTGTGAACAGCGTCGTCTGACGCGCGCGATCAGAGTTGCCAGCCCAGCACCTGATCAATCACCGCCGTGGCATCGTTCGCATGTTGCCCGCGCCAGGCCACGATGTGGTCAGGCCGTATCAGGGTCAGCGGAGCTTCATAGAGCGCCAGCAAGCCCGGCTCGCTGAGACATACCACTTGCAACTCCACCCCTCGAGATGCGGCGGCTGCTTGCAGCGCCGTCACCTCGGAATCCACCGAGCCGTGGGGGCCCTCAGGGGGGGAGAGCACTAGCAAACTCCAGCCCAGCCCCAACCGATCAAACAGCGACTGCCCATCGGCCAACCAGGCATGCGGAGGTCGCCCCCCGGGCGTGGCGGTGGGCTGGTAGACATTCGGGTGATCCGCAGGGGGTGTGGTGCCGTCGCTCACAATCACCGGCGAGCCATCGTAGCGGCCCCCAAATGTCACGCCGGGAATGTTGAACTCCAGACGCACATGCGCGTTGAGGTGCTCGCTGGCGCGGGCGCGCTCAGCTTCACCAGCGGGGCTGTCCTGTTCCAGCAACTCGGTGGCCGGAAACAAGCCCACCGAATCCGCAAAATGCCGCGAGTAGCCCGTGTTGCGTTGGGCGATGGGTTTGCGCTCGCTCGCGTAAGAGCCCAGCAAAGCCTCAGGCGCCTGGCCATGGTGCACCGCCGCCAACTTCCACCCCAGGTTGACGGCATCTTCCACGCCCGTGTTGTAACCCAGGCCTCCGGTGGGGGTGAACAAATGCGCGGCGTCGCCAATCAGGAAC
>RFTK01000054.1 GCA_009923505.1 Betaproteobacteria bacterium | reverse complement strand
CGCCCCTACATGCAGAACAACCTGATGCTGCGCTACAAGGTGGCCATGGAAGTGCGCAAGTACCTCGACGAAAACGGTTTCATCGACATCGAAACCCCCATGCTCACCAAGAGCACGCCCGAAGGCGCGCGCGACTACCTGGTGCCCAGCCGCGTGCATGACGGGCAATTCTTTGCGCTACCCCAGTCGCCGCAGTTGTTCAAGCAGTTGTTGATGGTGGCTGGTTACGACCGCTACTACCAGATCACCAAGTGCTTCCGCGATGAAGACCTGCGCGCCGACCGCCAGCCTGAATTCACCCAGATCGATATCGAAACCTCATTCCTGACGGAAGAGGACATTCGCACCATGTTCCAGGGCATGATCAAGCAGGTGTTCCAGAAGGTGCTGAGCATTGACCTGGGTGACTTTCCGATCATGCCCTACCACGAGGCCATGCACCGCTTCGGCTCGGACAAGCCGGATCTGCGCGTCAAGCTCGAGTTCACCGAACTCACCGATGCGATGAAGACCGTCGACTTCAAGGTGTTCTCCGGTCCCGCCACCACCCCGGGTGGCCGTGTGGTGGCCCTGAAGGTACCCCAGGGCGGCAAGATGTCACGCGGCGAGATCGATGGCTACACCGAGTTTGTCAAGATCTACGGCGCCAAGGGCCTGGCCTGGATCAAGGTCAACGAGGTGGCCAAGGGCCGTGATGGTCTGCAGTCGCCCATTGTCAAGAACCTGCACGATGAAGCCATTGCCGAGGTGTTGAAGCGCACCGGCGCGCAAGACGGCGACCTGATTTTCTTTGGTGCCGACAAGGCCAAGGTGGTGAACGACTCGATCGGGGCCCTGCGACTCAAAGTGGGTCACAGCGAGTTTGGCCGCCACAACGGCCTCTTCGACGACCGCTGGGCACCGCTTTGGGTGGTCGACTTCCCGATGTTCGAATTCGACGAGGAATCGCAACGCTACACCGCCGTGCACCACCCCTTCACCGCGCCGAAGGACGGCCACGAGGACTGGATGGTCACCGCGCCCGAGAAGTGCATCGCCAAGGGTTACGACATGGTGCTCAACGGCTGGGAAATCGGTGGTGGTTCGGTGCGTATCCACCGGGCCGATGTGCAGCAAAAGGTGTTTGACGCCCTCAAAATCACACCTGAGGAAGCACAGGTCAAGTTTGGTTTCCTGCTCGATGCCCTGCAGTACGGTGCCCCGCCCCATGGCGGCCTGGCCTTTGGCCTGGACCGCATTGTGACGCTGATGACCAAGGCCGACTCCATCCGCGACGTGATTGCCTTTCCCAAAACCCAGCGCGCCCAGTGTCTGCTCACCCAGGCGCCTTCGCTGGTCGATGAGAAGCAGTTACGCGAGTTGCACATTCGCTTGCGCAACCCGGCAGGCGCAGCGGCCTGACGCCCATGGCACAGCCGTTCGGACTCGCGGGGGTCATGGGGTGGCCCGTGTCGCACTCGCGCTCGCCGCTCATGCACAACCTCTGGTTAAAGCAGCACGGTATTGCGGGCGTGTACGTGCCCTTGCCTGTGCAGCCCGAGCGACTGGGTGACGCCTTGCGCGGACTGCCCGCCTTGGGCTTTGCCGGCTGCAATCTGACCATTCCCCACAAGGTCGCCGCCATGGCGTACATGGACGAGATCGACCCGTTGGCGCGGCGCATGGGCGCCATGAATCTGGTGGTGGTGGGACCCGAGGGTCGCTTGACCGGTTTCAATACCGACGGGTTTGGTTTTTGGCAAAGCCTGGTGGATGCCCAGCCGCAGTTTCGTGCCGAGGCCGGACCGGTGGTGGTGTTGGGTGCCGGCGGCGCGGCCCGGGCCGTGGTGCTCAGTTTGCTCGAACGCGGCGCCCCGCGCGTGCGCCTGCTCAACCGGACCGAGGAAAAAGCCCAGCAACTGGCGAGCGAACTGAGTGGCGCCGGCGCCCACGGCTTGATTGATGTGTTGCCCTGGTCCCAGCGTGAAGCAGCGTTGGAGGGATGCGCCTTGCTGGTCAACACCACCAGCCTGGGCATGCAAGACCAGCCGGCCTTGGCCTTGCGACTCGACGACTTGCCGCGCACCGCACTGGTCTGTGACGTGATTTATGTGCCACTGGAAACGCCGCTCTTGAAGCAGGCGCGCGAACGCGGCCATGTGACGGTGAACGGTTTGGGCATGCTGATGAACCAGGCCCGACCGGCGTTCCAGGCCTGGTTTGGCGTGATGCCCGAGATCACACCTGAGTTGAAGCAAGCGATGCTCGCCACCCTGTGAGGGTGGGGCAGTGCCGAGCCAGCACTACCTTGTGGATGACCGCTCAGGCAGCGCCCTGATCCGGTTGGGTCAGGGCACACACGATGCGGCCACGCCGCACCCCATCACTTGACGGCTGCCAGGGCTTTTTCAGCCTTCTCCACCAGCGGTGCGCCCACTTGCGGCTTCCACTTGGTATAGACCGATCGGGTGGCGGCCACGAACTGCTCGCGCTGAGCGGCGCTCAGCATGGTGATCTTCACACCCAGGCCTTCGATGTCCTTGAGCAGGGGGCGGCCGGCTTCCACCAGACCCGCACGGGCCAGCGCGATTTCCTGCTTGCCCGCATCCACGGCGGCCTTGCGAACAATCTCGCGGTCCTCTGGCGTCCAGCTGTTCCAGATCTCCTTGTTCACCACGAACAGCAACGGGTCGATCATGTAGCCCCACATCGTGACGTGCTTCTGGCCCACCGTGTGCAGCTTGGCGGCAGTGAAGATGGACACCGGGTTTTCCTGGCCATCGATGGCACCCGAGGACAACGCGGGTTGTGCATCGGCCCAGCTCATCTGGACCGGGTTGGCGCCCAGGGCGGTGAACATATCGAGGAACAGCGGGGAACCCACCACACGGATTTTCAAGCCCTTGAGGTCAGCGGGCGAGGCGATGTCGCGCTTGGAGTTGGTCAGCTCGCGGAAACCGTTCTCGCCCCAGGCCAGCGGCACGACGCCGGCTTTGTCCAAAATGCCAAACACGTCCTTGCCCACGTCTCCCCCCGTGAGTGCGTCCAGCGAGGCGTAGTCCTTGATCAGGAATGGCAACGAGAACAGGTTGAGTTCCTTGACCTGTGGTGACCAGTTGATCGAGGAGCCGATGGCCATGTCGATCACACCCTGTCGAATGGCACTGAACTCACGCGTCTGATCGCCTCCCACCAATGACACACCGGGGTAGAGCTTGATGTTGATGCGGCCGTTGGTGCGCTCCTTCACCAGGTTGGACCAGATCTCACCGCCTTTGCCCCAGGGAAAGGCGGTACCGACCACCAGCGAGAGTTTGTATTCGGCCTTGTAACCGGGGGGCAACTGCGGCGCTTGTTGGGCTTGGGCCATGGGCCAGCCCATGCCCAGTCCGAGGGCCAGTGCGCCCACCAGGCGACGCGACAGCGAGGTTGTGAACAGCTTCATGAAATCTCCTTGGAAAGAAAGTCTGGTGGGGTGTCGTGTTTGCACCCCTGTCTGATGGGTATCACGCTCCCTGAGGGAGCGGATGTCAAGCATTGTGCACTACCCCTGCGGCAGTCAGGCGGCCGCGGCGGGATGGGTCAGAGCACCTCATACACATCGTACGTGGGTCCGCTGGCTTGACGGAAGCCGCTGCTCACGAACATGGCGCGGTTGAGCCAGCTGTATTTTTCTGAGGCGGTTTCAAAACTCGGCAGGGCTCGGAAGTAGTAGCTGGCCGGGTCGACGGCCTCGCCGCGGCCCAGGCGTTCCATGACCTCTTTGGGCCCGTGACGCATGCCGCGGTAGGACATATAGATCAGCTGCTGGTCATCGGTCTCCAGCGTCAAGCGCACATCGAGCATCAGCACGCCATCGTTGCGCAGCAACAGCCAGTCACCGCCCGGGGCGGCTTGCACGGTGCCGCGTAAGCGCTCACCCTGAAAGGTGCCGCCGCTGACATGCGCGATCTTGCGACCGCCCTGAGGGGTTTGGCCCACGTCGACGATGCTGGGCACGGTCAGGACAATTTGAAATACGTGTCGGGTCTGGATCATGGCTTCTCCTGTTGGAACATGGGTAAACGTGGGGTGTTAAGCGAAGGGGGAAAGTGCGGGTCAGCGAGTCTGGCCGACAGTCTCCACTCGTCAGGGATCTTTGAACAATGGGGGATACCCAAGGCTTCAGGGCTTGGGGGGCAAACCCTCCATGTGTCGCTCGGCGGCCTGCTGGCGCTGACGCTCGGTCTGCAGAATGGTCAGGCCGCTACCCACCAGCAAGGCGATGCCGGTCCAGGCCAGCCAGTTGGGCATTTCGTCCCACAGCAGGTAACCCAGCACCAGAGCGAAGAGCAAGCCGCTGTAGCGAAAAGGTGCGATCACGCTCACGTCGCCGCTGCGCATGGCCAAAATCAAGGTGTAGTAGCCCGAGCACAGAAACACGGCAGCCAGGCCCAGTTGCAGCAAGCTGGCCAGGGACAGGGGTTGCCAGACCTGGAACTGCGACAGCAGTCCGGCCAGCACGGCCACGGACAAGGCAGTCGAGAGCGATATCAGCACCGCTGGGATGTGCGCCGGAATGCGCCGGGTCAACAAGTCGCGGGTGGCATGCAGCATGGTGCCCAACACCGCCAGCAACGAGTACGCATTGAAGGCGTCGGCGGTGGGTTGCACCACCATCAGGACACCGAAGAAACCGGTGATCACGGCCAGGCCGCGCATGAGGGTGACGCGCTCGCGCAACCACCACATGGCCATCAGAATGGCAAACAGCGGAGAGGCCAGGTTGATCGCGGTGGCCTGGCCCAACGGCAGGTGAAACACCGCCGTCAGGTACACCAGCGAGGCCATGCCATCCAGGAAGGCGCGCAACCACAATGAGCGGTTGGCCATCAAGGGAACCTGCTTGAGCAAGCCCATGCCCTGGGCCACGGCCAGCATGAGCGCGGTGGCCATGAGGCCGCGCACGCAGATGAGTTGACCCGAGGGCAAGGAGGCGCTGACATGCTTGACCAGCGCATCGTTGGCCACAAAGCAGGCCATTGACAGGCTCATGGCCAGAATGCCGCGCCGGTTGACCGACACAAGGTGCAGTTGTTGGTGGGCGTCGGAGGTGGACATGCCTTGCCATCATAGGGCTGCCAGCGGGTGTTGCATTGCAGCATCGGTCACGCGGGTGGCAGGCTAACCACGCAGATATGCCTGTGGTTGACTTGGCCTCTGCCGGAGCCAGGCAGCCACAGGGCGGCTCCAGTGTGTAAGCTTCAGGGTCGCGATCCGGTGCACCCGTGATCGCACCCAGACCCCCACACAGTTGTTGCCGCAGAATGCCTCCCGATGAGTTTCCTCCGATGAACGCCTCCCCCCCGCCTGCAGCTGCACACCCCTACAAAATCCCGCGCTCGGTGCTGGTGGTGATCCACACCCCTGCGCTGGAGGTGCTGTTGATCCGTCGGGTGGATGTGGGCACCTGGCAATCGGTGACCGGTAGCCAAGACTTTCTCGAGGAAACCTGGGAGGCCACAGCGTGCCGCGAGGTGGCCGAGGAAACAGGACTCGACTGCCGCCACCCAGAGCATGCACTGGTGGACTGGGGGCTGGAAAACGAATACGACATCTATCCCCGCTACCTGCACCGCTACCCCCCCGGGGTGATGCGCAACACCGAGCGGGTGTTTGGTTTGCAGGTGCCCACTGTACAGCCGGTTCAGCTCAACCCCGCCGAGCACACCGAGTACCAGTGGTTGCCCTGGCGAGAGGCGGCTGATGCGGTGTTTTCGCCTTCCAACGCCGAGGCTATTCTGTGGTTGCCCAGATGGAACTCGGTAGCCATGCGGCGTTGAGCCCCAGCTGGGGAGGGGGCAGGGGGTTGTCATGCCCTGCGGTGTGACTTTGCGCTGGCGCACTACCCCTGAAACCTCCATGGCGCACAATCTCACCATGGATCGACTGCGCGTGGCCACCTACAACATTCACAAGGGGGTGCGGGGCGTGGGCCCGGCGCAGCGCCTGGAAATCCACAACCTGGGGCTGGCGATCGAGCAATTTGACGCCGACATCGTGTGCCTGCAGGAAGTGCGCCGCTTTCATCAACGCCATGCCCACCGCTTCGAGCGCTGGCCTGTTGAGCCCCAGGCAGAGTACCTGGCTCCTGCGGGCTACCACGCGGTGTACCGCACCAACGCCTTCACGCGTCATGGCGAGCATGGCAATGCACTGTTGACCCGCTGGCCGGTGATCACGCATCAGCACGAGGACGTCTCGGACCATCGACTCGAACAGCGTGGTTTGTTGCACGTGGAGGTGTTGTGCCAGGCCCAGCCCCTGCATGTCATCGTTGTGCACCTGGGACTGCTGGCCGGCAGTCGTCGCCGTCAGGTCGAGCAACTCAAGCGGTTCATCCAGCGTGAAGTGCCCCGGGCCCAACCGCTATTGGTGGCGGGCGACTTCAATGACTGGGGGGCTGGCCTGGCGCCTGCGCTGGGCCTGGCGGGACTGCACCGGGGGCCCCTGCCGCCCGTGCCGACGTTTCCTTCCCGATTGCCTTTGGTGCAGCTGGACTACATCTATGCCCGGGGCCTGGAGCATGCCCACAGCTTTGCACCGCATGGTCCGGCCTGGGGGCGCTTCTCGGACCACTTGCCCCTGATCAGCGATTTTCGTTGGCCCTTGTAGCCCTTGCTATGAACGTGTCCACTGCATTGCTCGCTGATCACCGCCTGGAGTTGCTGCAAGGCAGTCGCGGGTTGTTTCCTGCGCTGGTCGTGGCGATGTCGCAAGCGCGGGAAGAAATCCTGTTTGAAACCTATATTTTTGATTTTCATGGCGACAGCCTGACGGTGGCCGAGGCGTTGGCCGCGGCGGCCGAACGCGGTGTGCAGGTGCGGGTGGTGCTCGACGGGGTGGGTACGCCCGAGGTGCCCAAGCCATGGGCGCAACGCTGGACCCAGGCCGGAGTGGCGTGGCGCATTTACGACCCCATCAGCCCATTCGGCCTGTGGTTTCCCACCCGCTGGCGTCGCCTGCATCGCAAGCTCTGTGTGGTGGACCGGTCGATGGCGTTTTGTGGTGGCGTGAATCTGCTGGACGACCACTATGACCCGCACCAGCGCCGACGCATCGAGCATCCGCGGTTGGACTTTTCGGTGCAGGTGCACGGTCCGCTGGTGCAGGCCATCCACGACACCATGGCGCAGTTGTGGTGGCGTATGCAGTTGTCGCAGCAGTTGCGGCGCAGCCAGGTGGGGGAGGCGCTGGAGACGTTACGCGAGCCGGAAACGGCGCCGCTGCCCGATACCCGGGGGCGCTACCGGTTGGTGCTGCGCGACAACCTGCGGCACCGACGCAGCATTCAAAAAAGCTATTTGCAAGCCATTGGCCGAGCCAAGCGAGAAATTCTGATCGCCAATGCGTTTTTTTTACCCGGGGGCAAACTGCGTCGTGCGTTGGTGCGGGCAGCGCAGCGCGGTGTGAAAGTGCGTTTGTTGCTGCAAGGACGCTACGAGTATCTGGTGCCGTACCGCGCCGCGTACCAGGTGTATGGGCAACTGCTGAGCGCGGGCGTGGAAATTGTGGAATACACCCCGAGCTACCTGCACGCCAAAGTGGCGGTCATCGACTCGCGCTGGATGACCGTGGGTTCGTCCAACCTCGATCCGCTGAGCCTGCTGCTGGCACGCGAGGCTAACATCGTGGCCCAGGCTCCCGCGGTGGCGGGTGACTTGCGTGAGGCGTTGCTGCGCGCCATGGACGAAGGCGGGCGGGTGGTCAATGTGAGCGATTACCAGCGTCGCTCCTGGTTCCAGCGCTGGCTCGATTGGAGCGCCTACTCGCTGATGCGGATCGCCATATTCCTGACGGCGCGGCGTTATTGAGACCCGCTGTCTCCCCCTGACGACAGCAGGATCCTCTGTGGCTGTTAGGATGTGAACATGTTGAAGAAAGCCAAGCCCACCATGAGTGACGCTGACCAGGGAACTCCCGTCTCGGTGAAGATCCGTGAGCGTTTGCTCGCGGCCAACCAACGTTTTCACGCCAACGACAACATTGCCGACTTTGTGCAGCCGGATGAACTCGAAGCCATCCTGGATGAGGTCGAGCAGAAAATGCAAGGCGTGCTCGACAGTCTGGTGATCGACACCGAGCACGACCACAACACCAGCGAGACCGCGCGCCGGGTGGCCAAGATGTTTGTGCAAGAGGTGTTTCGTGGTCGTTATGTGCACCCACCCACCATCACCGAATTTCCCAACGCCGAGCGCCTCAACGAGTTGATGATTGTCGGTCCCATCACCGTGCGAAGCGCCTGCAGCCACCACTTTTGCCCGGTGATCGGCAAGGTCTGGATCGGTGTGATGCCCAATGAACACACCAACGTGATTGGCCTGTCCAAATACGCGCGTCTGGCCGAGTGGGTCATGGGGCGGCCGCAAATTCAGGAAGAAGCGGTGGTGCAACTGGCCGATCTCATCCAGGAAAAAACCCAGCCCGATGGCTTGGCCCTGGTGATGGAGGCCACGCACTATTGCATGGCCTGGCGTGGTGTGAAGGACATGGGCAGTCTCATGATCAACTCGGTCATGCGCGGTGCGTTCCTCAAGGACTCCAACCTGCGCCGCGAGTTTCTCTCGCTCATTCCGCGCCAGGTGTGAGCCGGTGACTGCATCCGCCTGGCCGGTGCTGGGATGTGATGTCACCAGCAGCCCCTCACGGCGCAAACCGGTGCTGGTGGCCCTGGGTCACGCCCGCGAGCAGCGCGGCATGCTGGTGGTGGAACTCGGCACTTGTCTGCGTTTTGAAGACTTGCAGGACTGGGCTGCGTTTTTGCATCAACCAATGACTTGGGTGGGCGGTTTTGATGCGCCCTTCGGGTTGCCGCGCGAGTTGGTCCAGACGCTGGGCTGGCCCCTGCAATGGCGGGCGTGCATGGACCACTATGCCGCGCTCGAGCGCAGCACCATTCGTGACACCTTTGCGTCGTTCTGTCAGGCTCGCCCCGTGGGGGGCAAGTTTGCCCACCGTCGCACTGACGGGCCGGCCGGGTCCAGCCCGTCCATGAAGTGGATCAACCCGCCGGTGGCCTTCATGTTGCAGGTGACGGTGCCGCGCCTGTTGGCTGCGGGCGTGCATTTGCCGGGTTTGCAGGAGGGCGATCGCGCCCGGGTGGCGCTGGAGGCGTATCCGGGGCTGCTGGCGCGCGAGTTGATTGGCACACGCAGTTACAAAAGTGATGATCGAGCTCGACAGACGCCCGAGCGCCTGATCGCGCGCAAAGACCTGTTGGAGGCGCTGGCGCAGGGGCGGACCCGACTGGGCTTGCGCCTGCGTCTGAGCGCCGCTCAACAAGACGCCCTGGTGGGCGACGCCAGCGGCGACTCCCTGGACGCCGTGCTCTGCATGGTGCAGGCGGCCTGGGCTGCCCAGCGACACGCCCAGGGGGATGCCCTGTATGGCCTGCCCCCCGACCTGGACCCGCTGGAGGGGTGGATCGTCACCGCCTGACAGGGTGCCACTCGAAGGCACAGTGACTGCGGCGTTCACCAGCATGGGCCGCCTGCAGGCACGATGGGGCGATGACACACCGCGTCGTGAGAGGTTACTTGAATTGCGTTGCCAACTGCATGTTGGGCTGGCTATGGATTGGCCTCCTCTTGCTGGGGTTCGCGCATGGGGCAGCCTTGGCCAAATCCTGGACAGGTCAGGTGATGCACGTGAGCGACGGCGATACCCTGTGGGTGCAGCCCGACCACGGGGGTGAAGCTCGAAAGCTGCGCCTGGCGGCCTTGGATGCCCCGGAGCGGTGTCAGCTGTGGGGCCAGCAGGCCTGGTGGGCGTTACACACCCGTTTGCTTGGGCAACCTGTGAAGGTGGAGTCAGGACGGCTCGATACCTATGGTCGCTTGCTGGCGCAAGTCTGGCATCAGGGGCAGGATGTGGGGGCCTGGATGGTGGCTCAGGGCCACGCCTGGTCGCCCACCTACCGGGGGCTGCCTGGCCCCTATGACGCCTTGCAGCGCCAGGCGCAGTGGTTGCGTCGGGGGTTGTTTGCACACCCGCTGGGCCTCATGCCCCCGCGGGAGTTTCGGCGTTGGCACGGCAGTTGTTAAGGGCCTGCCTCAGAGCGGTTGTTGACGGCAGGGGGCGTGTGCGAAAAACCCCCTCAACGGGATCGATGCTGGCATACCGGGCAATCGGGCTGGCGGCGCAACCGCATCTCGGTCCACTCCAGACTGCGGCCATCGAGCAGTTGCAAACGCCCAACCAGACTTCGCCCCACGCCCGCCAACAACTTGACGGCTTCGGTGGCCTGCAAGGTACCGATCACACCCACCAACGGGGCCAGCACGCCCAGGGTGGAGCAGCGCACCTCTTCTGGGGCTTGGTCGGGCGGGAAGAGGCAGGCATAACAGGGTGAGGTGGCGTCGCGAGTGTCGTAGGTGGTGAGTTGGCCATCCAGTCGAATCACGGCACCGCTCACCAGGGGCACAGCGTGCTGCACACAGGCGCGGTTGACCGCGTGACGGGTGGCAAAGTTGTCGCAACCATCGATCACCACATCGGCCTCAGCCACCAGGCGCAGCAGCGCCGTCTCATCGGCGCGGATCTGCAGGGGTTGCACCTGCACCAGTGGGTTGAGCGACCGCATGGCGTCGCGAGCCGATTCCACCTTGGGTTGCCCCACGCGTTGTGTGGTGTGCGCAATTTGGCGCTGCAAGTTGGTGAGGTCCACCACGTCATCATCGATCAGGGTGATGCGCCCCACGCCACTGGCCGCCAGGTACAAGGCCACGGGAGAGCCCAGACCACCTGCCCCCAGGATCAGGGCATGGCTGTCGATCAGTCGCTGCTGCCCCTCGACGCCCAACTCGTCCAACAGAAGGTGGCGCGAGTAGCGCAGCAGCTGGGCGTCATCCACCCCTTACTTCTCCGCTTTCTCGGCTGGACGCTCGGTCAGGGTCTTGCTGGCCTGCACCGGCTGGCCCTTGAGCTGGTTCAGGGCCTGGCGCAACTGGAAGTCCTCGGCACTGCCAAACTCGGGCAGGCGTCGCTCGTTCGCCGGCTTTTTGGCTTCTTCCTCCAGGCGTTTGAGGGCTTCCTCGCGAGCTTTTTCACGCGCCGCATCCTTCACCTCGTCGCCCTGGCCGCTGGTCAGGTGCTTTTCCAGATCGGCTTCGCGCGTGCGCAGCGCGGCGAAGGGGCTGCCCTCGGCGGTGTCATCGAGCAGCACATCGGGCACGATACCCTTGGCCTGGATGGAGCGGCCGCTGGGGGTGTAGTAGCGTGCGGTGGTGATTTTGAGCGCGGTGTCGGGGCCAAGTTGGCGAACGGTTTGTACCGATCCCTTGCCAAAGGTTTGGCTGCCCATGAGGGTGGCGCGCTTGTGGTCCTGCAGGGCACCCGCGACGATCTCGCTGGCTGAGGCCGAGCCTTCGTTCACCAGCACCACCAGGCGCACCTGCTTGAACACCCCGCGGGTGGATTCGTGCAAGCGGCGGATCGGGTCGTTGTTGCCGCGGCGCTGGTAGAACTCAGGCGCGGCCTTGTAGACAAATTTGCTCTCGGCCAGCTGTCCGTTGGTGGACACCACGGTGACGTTATCGGGCAAGAAGACCGCTGACACCGCGACGGCGGCATCGAGCAAACCACCCGGGTCGTTGCGCAGGTCCAGCACCAGGCCTTGGAGTTGTGGCTCTTGTTTGTAAATTTCTTCCAGCTTGCGGGTGAAGTCCTCGACGGTGCGCTCCTGGAACTGGGTCAGGCGGATCCAGCCATAGCCGGGCTCGACCACGCGCCCCTTCACGCTCACCGTCTTGATCTCCTCGCGGGTGATGGTGACCGGGAAGCTGCGGTTTTCGGACTTGCGCAGAATCATCAACAGCACTTTGGTGTTGGGCTCGCCTCGCATGCGTTTGACCGCGTCGTTGAGTGTGAGGCCCTTGACGGCGGTGTCGTCAATCTTGGTGATCAGGTCGCCTGACTTGAGGCCAGCGCGGAACGCAGGGGAGCCCTCGATGGGTGAGACCACCTTCACCAGGCCGTCTTCCATGCTGATCTCGATGCCCACGCCGACAAAACGGCCGGTGGTGCCTTCACGGAACTCCTTGAACGATTTTTTGTCGAAGTACTGCGAGTGTGGGTCCAGGCTCGCCACCATGCCGGAGATGGCATCGGTGATGAGTTTTTTCTCGTCCACAGGTTCCACATAGTCGCTCTTGACCATGCTGAACACAGCGGCGAGTTGCTGCAGTTCTTCGAGCGGCAGGGGGGCCATGTTGCCCCGCGCGCCGGTTTGCAGCGACACCGTGGTCAGGGCACCCGCCAGGGCGCCCGCGGCGACCCAACCGGCGATTTTCAGATGTTGACGCATATCCCTGTGGCTACCTGCTGGGAGAGTGAGTGGATGCCCGTGGGCACAATTTCCGCAATATACCTTGTCAGGCTCATCCCCTGTGTGCGCAGGTGCATGGGGTGTGGGGGTTCAGCCACGCCCCTGTGAGGCCACCGCCGCGGCAGCCTTGGCCGCCGCTTCGGCGTCACCCAGGTAGTAGTGGCGAATCGGTTTGAGCGAGGCGTCCAGCTCATACACCAGCGGAATGCCGTTGGGAATGTTCAGGCCCACGATATCGCTGTCGGAGATGTTGTCGAGGTATTTCACCAGCGCTCGAATCGAGTTGCCATGGGCCGCCACGACCACCCGCTGGCCCGAACGGATGGCAGGGGCCATGGTGTCGTTCCAGAAGGGCAGGACACGCGCCACGGTGTCCTTGAGGCATTCTGTCAGGGGCACCTGTTCTGGGGCCAGGCCGGCATAGCGCAGGTCGCCACGTTCGCTGCGCGGGTCGGAGATTTCCAGCGCAGGGGGCGGCGTGTCATAGCTGCGGCGCCACACCAGCACTTGCTCGTCGCCGTACTGCTTGGCCATGTCGGCCTTGTTCAGGCCTTGCAAGCCGCCATAGTGGCGCTCATTGAGTCGCCAGCTCTTGTGCACCGGCAGCCAGGCGCGTTCCATCGCGTCCAGGCTGTGCCACAGGGTGTGGATGGCACGGCGCAGCACGCTGGTGTAGGCGATGTCGAATTCATAGCCCGCTTCGCGCAGCAAGTGCCCCGCCTTCTGGGCTTGCGCGACCCCGGTGGGGGTGAGGTCCACATCGGTCCAGCCGGTGAATCGGTTCTCGAGGTTCCAGGTGGATTCGCCGTGGCGGATCAGGACAAGCTTGTACATGGTGAGCAACAAAGGTGAGAAAACAGGATCAGGGAAAGGCCAAGAGACGCGCCCGTGAGCCCTGCAGGGGCTTGACGACCTGGCCAACCAGCCAACAACCAGTGATTTTAGAATGTGGGCTCACCCTGTCTGACCAAAGGCTCTCTTTTGAAATTCATTCTTGACAACTGGATGCTCATCTCCGTGGCGCTGGCCTCGGGCATCATGCTCATGCTGCCCACCCTGCAAGGCGCAGCCAGCGCCGGCCTCAGCCCGAACCAGGCAGTGCAGATGATCAACCGCGAGAAGGCGCAAGTCATCGATGTGTGCTCGGCGGAAGAATATGCCGCCGGCCACCTGGTGGGCGCTCGTCATGTGCCCCTGGATCAACTCGAAAAACAGCTGGACGGCGTGGCGCGCAGCAAAACCCAGCCCCTCATTCTGGTGTGCGCCTCGGGCATTCGCTCCAAGCGCGCGGTGGCGGTGGCCAAAAAACTGGGCTACGAGCAGGCCCATTCCCTCTCGGGCGGGCTCAAGGCCTGGAAAGAGGCTAATCTTCCGCTTGAGAAAGCCTGATTTGTTGGCCCGAACACCTCAAGGAAACCGTTCCATGTTGCCCGTCAAGATGTACACCACCGCTGTTTGCCCTTATTGCGTGCGGGCCAAGCAATTGCTGAAGTCGCGCGGGGTTGAGCACATCGAGGAGGTCCGCGTCGATCTCGACCCGGCCGAGCGCGAGCGCATGATGTCCATCACCGGGCGACGTACCGTGCCCCAAATCTTCATTGGCGACACCCATGTCGGGGGCTGTGACGATTTGATGGCCTTGGACGGCCGTGGTGGCTTGATGCCTTTGCTGCAGCCGACCTGACATAATCTGCCATCACCCCGAACCTGCCCGCTTCGGTGAATGACCGACGCGGGCTTTTTTTTGATTGCAGGACCCAGTCATGGCCGACGAACAACAAGCCCCGGTATTCCAAATTCAGCGCGTGTACCTCAAGGACCTCTCGCTGGAGCAACCCAATTCCCCCGCCATCCTCTTCAGCCAGGAGCAGCCGGCGGTGGATATTCAGCTGGGCGTGGGTGCCGAGCAAGTGACCGATGGCGTGGTGGAAGTGACGGTGACCGCCACCATCACCGCCAAGATTGACGATAAAACCCTGTTCCTGGTCGAGGCCAAGCAAGGCGGTTTGTTCGAGATTCGCAACATCCCGCCAGAGCAACTCTCGCCGTTGGTGAGCATCGCCTGTCCACAAATTGTCTACCCGTACCTGCGTGGCAACGTGGCCGATGTGATCCAGCGTGCCGGCTTCCCCCCCGTGCACCTGGCAGAAATCAACTTCCAGGCCATGTTCGAGCAGCAACAGGCTGCCCAGGCCCAACAGCAGTAACCGCGTGGCGCCACACCGGGTGAGCGCATGACCATGAAGATTGCCGTCCTCGGAGCGGGCGCCTTTGGTACCGCCATGGCCATTGCCGCGAGCGACCGGCATGACGTGACACTCTGGTTGCGCGACGCCCAGCAAGCGGCTGCGTTGTCCCGGTCCCGCTTGAACGATCGGTACCTGCCTGGACATGCCCTGCCCGCGCAGGTGCGAGTGTCCGGCGCGCTGTTGGGCCCTTGGTTGTCGACCCAGGACCTGGTGGTGGTGGCCACACCGATGGCAGCATTGCGAGGAATTTTGCACACGCTACAAGACTGGTGCGCCGAGCGGCCGGTGGCCTGGTTGTGCAAGGGGTTTGAGCACAGCACGCAAGAGGCCGGTTACCTGGCCCACGAGGTTCAGGCCCAGGTGGCGCCCCGATTGCTGGGCGGCGCCTTGAGTGGACCGAGCTTCGCGCAGGAGGTGGCGGCTCGACAGCCCACGGCCCTGGTGGCTGCCAGCGTGCACACGGCGTGTCAAGAAGCGCTGGTTCAGGCTTTCCATGGCCCGGCGCTGCGTCTGTATGTGAATGACGATATTGCGGGTGTTGAAGTGGGTGGCGCGGTCAAGAACGTCCTGGCCATTGCCGCGGGTTTATGCGACGGTCTGCAACTCGGTCTGAATGCCCGTGCGGCCCTCATCACCCGGGGATTGGCCGAGATCACCCGCCTGGGCGTCGCCCTGGGGGCACGGACCGACACCTTCATGGGCTTGAGTGGTCTGGGTGATGTGGTGCTCACCACCACCGGGGATTTGTCCCGCAATCGCCGTGTGGGCATGGCCCTGGCCAGCGGCATGAGCCTGGAACAAGCGGTGGCCTCACTGGGCCATGTGGCCGAAGGGGTTTACACCGCGCGCACCGCGGTGCGACGGGCTCAATCGCTGGGGGTGGAGATGCCCATCGCGGAGGCGGTGGTCGCCTTGCTGGAGGGGCAGACCACGCCCGCGCAGGCCGTGGCCACCCTGATGGGCCGTGATTTGCGTCAGGAACACACCACCTGATGGGTGGTGCGGTGATGCCGCGGTGGCGGGCTTGCGGGGTTGCTAAGCCATCACCAGGCAGCTTGGGTGCTGCGAATACCAGGCCGTATCAATCGCTGGGCGTGTACGACAGCCGCACATAAATGGGTGCAAAAGCTTCAGCTTGGGTGATTTCCACCAGCGTCTCCTTGGCCAACTCCAGCAACGCGATGAAGGTCACCACCAACACCGGCAAGCCTTGCTCGGGCTGAAACAGCTGCTCGAATTCGACGAACTGGCGGTTTTGCAAGCGCTTGAGCACCAGGCTCATGTGCTCGCGCACCGAGAGCTCCTCGCGGGTGATCTTGTGGTGCTGGACCAGCTTGGCTCGCTTGAGGATATCGGCCCAGGCCTGTTGCAACTCGACCACGTGCACATCCGGGAACCGGGGTTGTATCGACTGTTCGATGTAGACCTGCGCGCGCAGAAAGTCGCGCCCGAATTGCGGCACCTCGGTCAGGCGCGCGGCGGCCAGCTTCATCTGCTCGTATTCCAGCAAGCGGCGCACCAATTCGGCGCGTGGGTCCTCGGGCTCCTCGCCTTCGGCGACCTTTTTGGGCGGCAACAGCATGCGCGACTTGATCTCAATCAGCATGGCGGCCATCAGGAGATATTCGGCAGCCAGTTCCAGGTTGCGGCTGCGGATTTCGTCCACGTAGCTGAGGTACTGGCGGGTCACCCCCGCCATCGGAATGTCGAGGATGTTGAAGTTTTGCTTGCGGATCAGGTACAGCAGCAGATCCAGCGGACCTTCAAAAGCCTCCAGGAACACCTCGAGCGCATCCGGCGGGATGTACAAATCCTGGGGCAGCGAAAACAAGGGCTCGCCATACAGACGCGCCACGGCCACGTGGTCCACCACCTCGGGCATGAGGGGCAACTCAGGGGCGTCAGTTCCCTGCGCCAGCGCGGCGGCGGGCGACTCGGTCAAGGTGGGCTGGAGCTCCTCAGGGGTTCCAGGGGCGTTGGGCAAGCTCACGCCTGCGTCATGTAAACGTAGGGCTGTTGCGCCACGCGGGCGGCCTGGTACTCGGCCCAGGCCTCGCGGTCCACCTGCTTGTCCCACAAGAGAGCGCGGCCTTGCACCTGCTGGGCTTGCAACTGGGGCTTTTGCTGCTTGAGTTGCTGCAGAAACTGCGTGGTTTCGGACTGGTAGTTGGGACGTTGGAAGATGGACATGGGGTTTACCTCTGAACCTTCATTTTAAGCCGCCTGAACGGGCGGTTCGCTGACACGGCGGGCAGCGGCCAAGCCGGCGGCCAAATCGTCCACACAGTGAGCGGGTGTCACCAGCTCAAGCAGGCCACTGCGAGCTGCAATGTCACGTGGCTGGTGAGTGAGTCCACACAAAACCAGGGTAACTCGACGCTGGCGGCAGGTACGAGCCAGCGCCAGCAGCGCGTCGGCGCCCGAAGAGTCCACATAGATCAGGTTCTTGAGATCAATGACCAGCGCGCGTTCAGGCAGGTGGTCTTCCAGGGCCTCCACCAACTTGACGGCGCCAAAAAAGAGCGCGCCATACAGACGGTGCGCCTGGACGCCGTGCAAGCCCTGCATCCCCGGGGTGGAGGTGCTGACCTCTTCTGATCGGGTCAGGTGAGAGATGCGATAGATGAAGGTGAGACACGCCGCGATCAGGCCCACCTCCACCGCCACCGTCAGGTCCACCACCACGGTCAGCACAAACACCGACAGCAGTGTGACGCGGTAGGGCAGGCGAAACTGTTGGAGATCGACGAACGCGTGCCACTCACCCATGTTCCAGGCCACGAACATGAGGATGGCCGACAGGGCGGCCAGGGGAATGCTGTTGGCCAGCGGGGCGGCCACCAGCATGAAGGCCAACAAGGTCAAGGCGTGCACCACGCCGGCGATGGGGCTGGTGGCGCCGTTGTTCACATTGGTCACGGTGCGTGCAATGGTGCCGGTGGCCGGCATGCCGCCAAAAAAGGGGGTGATGAAGTTGGCAATGCCCTGGGCCATCAGCTCCTGGTTGGCATCGTGGCGGTCGCCCATCATCTGGTCAGCGATGCGGGCGCACAAAAGTGACTCGATGGCCCCCAGCATGGCCAGGGTGGAGGCAGGCATCAACAAGTGCTGGGCCGTGGCCCAGCTGATGTCGGGCCAGGCCAGCGAGGGCAGGCTGCTGGGGATGCTGCCAAAGCGGCTGCCGATGGTGTCCACCTGCAGGTCCAGCAGTTGACAAGCCATGCTGGCTGCGACCAGCGCGACGATGGAGCCCGGGACGATGGTCAATCGAGACAGCCCGCCCCCCGGGCGCACCAGCGAGGGCAAGACGCGTTGCCAAACCACGATCATCGCCAACGAGCCCAGCGCCAGCCACAGCGCTTGCGGATTCCAAGTGCCCCAGTGCGCGGACAGGGTGTGCACGATGCCGAAAAAATCGGCCGGCATGCTGGTCACGCGCAGGCCCAGGAAATCCTTGATCTGAGACACCATGATCAGCACCGCGATGCCGTTGGTGAAGCCAATCACCACAGCCACGGGGATGAAGCGGATCAGCGTGCCCAGTCGCATCAGCCCCATGACGAAAAGCATCACGCCCGACAAGGCGGTGGCGATGATGAGATTGGCCAGCCCGTAGCGTTCCAGAATGCCGTAGACGATGACGATGAAGGCGCCTGCCGGTCCGCCAATCTGGACCCGGCTGCCACCCAGCAGCGAAATCAGCAAACCGGCGATGATGGCGGTGAAGAGACCCGCTTCCGGCTTGAGTCCGGAAGCAATCGCAAAGGCCATGGCCAGTGGCAGGGCCACCACGCCGACCGTGAGGCCGGCCCCGATGTCACGCGACAGCCGGGCCCTGTCATAGCCGCGCAGGGCATCGATCAGGCGCGGCCGAAAAAAGAACGAAGGGCTCACAGTCAGGTCTCCTCCTGCCTGACAAGCATACGCCCGCTGTATCAGCGCACCCGCAACCCGGGTGTCACGCCCGCGGCAGGGTGCAGCAAGTAGATGCCGGGGTGGGCCTTCTCGTCACCGTGGCTGGCGGCCAGCACCATGCCCTCGGAGACGCCGAACTTCATCTTGCGTGGGGCCAGGTTGGCCACCACCACGGTGAACTGACCCACGAGGTCTTCGGGACTGTAGGCGCTGGCAATGCCGCTGAAGACATTGCGGGTCTTACCTTCGCCCACGTCCAATGTCAGGCGCAGCAACTTGGTCGAGCCCTCGACACGCTCACAGGCGTCGATGCGGGCAATGCGCAAGTCAATCTTGGCGAAGTCGTCGATGGTGATGGTGGGCGCGAGGGCTTCGCCACCGGGCAACGAAGCATTGGGGTCAGGGTCCAAGGGTTTGGGCTCCACGGGTTCTGCGGGCGGCTCGAACAAAGCGTCAAGCATCTTGGGGTCGACGCGTTGCATCAGGTGTTTGTAGTCGCCAATGGCGTGGCCAGGGCCCAGGGCTTGCTGGGCGTTGGCGAATGTCAGGGGAGTCACGTTCAGGAAGGCCTCGACTTGCGTGGCCAGGTTGGGCAGGATGGGCTTGAGCAAAACCGTTAGCACGCGAAAGGCTTCGATGCAGGTGGAGCAGACATCGTGCAAGCGACCTTCCAGGCCGTCCTTCTTGGCCAGCTCCCAGGGTTTGTTGGCGTCGACGTACTCGTTCACGCGGTCGGTCAGGGCCATCACGTCACGCAGGGCCTTGGCGTAATCGCGACCGGCCAGCAGTTCGGCGATGGGGGCAACGCCGTCACGCAAGTGGCTCAGCAAGGCCTCGCCATCGGCGGAGATGGGGCCAAGTTGGCCGCCGAAGCGCTTGGTGATGAAGCCGCTGGCACGCGAGGCGATGTTGACATACTTGCCGATCAGGTCCGAGTTGACGCGGGCCTGGAAATCGTCCGGGTTGAAGTCCACGTCCTCGTTGCGGCCGTTGAGCTTGGCGGCGATGTAGTAGCGCAGCCATTCGGGGTTCATGCCCAGGCTCAGGTACTTGAGCGGGTCGAGTCCCGTGCCGCGGCTTTTGCTCATCTTCTCGCCGCTCACCGTCAGGAAGCCGTGCACGAACACCGCGTTGGGCACTTTGCGTCCGCTGAAATAGAGCATCGCCGGCCAGAACAGCGTGTGGAAGGTGATGATGTCCTTGCCAATGAAGTGGTACTGCTCCACTGACGGGTCGGCCATGAAGGCCTCGAAGTCTTTGCCGATCTTGCCAAAGTAGTTCTTGAGCGAGGCGAGGTAACCGATGGGCGCGTCCAACCAGACGTAGAAGTACTTGCCGGGTGCGTCGGGAATCTCGATGCCGAAGTAGGGCGCATCGCGCGAGATGTCCCAGTCACCCATTTTGGGTTTGCCATCTTCACCGGGCTCAAGCCACTCGGTAATTTTGTTCAGCACCTCGGGTTGCACCGCGCCGCTGTTGGTCCATTGCGCCAGGAAGTCCAGGCAACGCGGGTCGGACAGCTTGAAGAAAAAGTGCTCGGAGGTGCGCAGCTCCGGTGTCGCCCCTGACAACGCCGAGTAGGGATTTTTCAACTCGGTGGGCGAGTACACCGCCCCGCAACTCTCGCAGTTGTCGCCGTACTGGTCTTTTGCGCCGCACTTGGGGCACTCACCCTTGATAAAGCGGTCTGGCAGGAACATGCCCTTGTCGGGGTCATAGAACTGCTCGATGGTGCGGGTCTCGATCAGGCCGGCTTTTTGGAGGTCGAGGTAGACCTGCTGGGCCAACTCGTGGTTTTCCGGCCCGTCGGTGCTGTGCCAGTTGTCAAAGCTGATGTGAAATCCGTCCAGGTAGGGCTTGCGACCTGCGGCGATGTCGGCCACGAACTGCTGCGGCGTGACGCCGGCCTTCTCGGCCGCAATCATGATGGGTGCGCCGTGCGCGTCGTCGGCGCAGACAAAGTGCACCTCGTGACCCTGCATGCGCATCACCCGCACCCAGATGTCAGCCTGGATGTATTCCATGATGTGGCCAATGTGGAACTTGCCATTGGCGTAGGGCAGGGCGGTGGTGACAAACAGTTGGCGTTGGGACATGAGTCAGGTCCGCGGCAAGAGGGCCACGGCATCGGTAGGGGCGAAGGGAACTGAGAGCAGCGATTTTAGGTCAGGGGCCATCCAGCGCCGTTCAGGACCAGGGGTGCAACCCCTAGCAACCCTGTCCCAGCCGAGGTCGAGCCAGGTTGGATAGACTAGCCGACTGATTTGCGGAGCCCTTCATGTCCCTGACCGATACCACCCTCCTGGCCGCCTTGCAGGCCGTGACCGACCCCAACACGGGCAAAGACTTTGTCACGACCAAGGCAATCCAGAACCTGCAGATCCAGGGGGGAGACGTCTCGTTTGACCTTGAGATGGGCTACCCCGCGCGCAGCCAGCATCCAGCCTTACGCCAGGCCCTGATCACTGCGGCCAAGGGCGTGCCCGGGGTGGGCAACGTGTCGGTCAACATCAGCACCCGCGTGATCGCCCATGCAGCCCAGCGTGGCGTGCAATTGCTCCCCCAGGTGCGCAACATCATCGCTGTGGCCTC
>RFTK01000053.1 GCA_009923505.1 Betaproteobacteria bacterium | reverse complement strand
GGCGGGCCCCCGGATCTGGACGAGCTCTGGCGTGACTTCAACCAGAAAATTGGCGCTATCTTTGGCCAGCGTGGCCAGGGAGGCGGACAGGGCCGTGGCCCGTCCGGCGGCATGGGTGGAGGGTTACCGCCCACCTTTCGCAACGCCAAGTTGGGCGCTGCGGTGGTTGGTTGCATCGCCGTCCTGATCTGGCTGGGCACGGGATTTTTTATCGTCCAGGAAGGCCAACAGGCCGTTATCACGCAGTTTGGCCGTTACCACAGCACGGTCGGTGCGGGCTTCAACTGGCGTCTGCCTTACCCCGTCCAGCGACACGAACTGGTGTTCGTCACGCAAATTCGCTCTCTCGATATCGGTCGTGACAACGTGATCAAGGCCACTGGTCTGCGCGAGTCGGCCATGCTGACCGAAGACGAAAACATTCTGGAAATCAAGTTCGCGGTGCAATACCGGCTGACGGACGCCCGCGCCTATCTCTTTGAAAGCAAAAATCCCACTGACGCGGTGATGCAGGCGGCGGAAACGGCTGTGCGCGAAGTGGTGGGCAAGATGCGCATGGACGCAGCCTTGTCTGAAGACCGCGACCAGATCGGTCCGCGTGTGCGCAGCATCATGCAAACCATCCTGGACCACTACAAGGTGGGCATCGAGGTCGTGGGCATCAACTTGCAACAAGGCGGCGTGCGTCCACCCGAGCAGGTGCAGTCAGCTTTTGACGACGTGCTCAAAGCCGGCCAGGAGCGAGAGCGCGCCAAGAACGAAGCACAGGCCTATGCCAACGATGTGGTGCCACGTGCTGTCGGAACGGCCTCGCGTCTCAAAGAAGAAGCCGAGGGCTACAAGTCACGCATCGTGGCACAGGCACAAGGCGATGCCCAGCGCTTCAAGTCGGTGTTGAATGAATACCAGAAGGCGCCGCAAGTGATGCGCGATCGCCTCTACATTGACACCATGCAACAGATCTACAGCAACGTGACCAAGGTGCTGGTGGAGTCTAAACAGGGCTCCAACTTGCTGTACCTGCCGCTGGACAAGATCATGCAGCAGGTCAGTCAGTCCGCTCCTGCATCGTCCCCGGCGCCTGCTGGCGCTGCCACCCCGGACACGACAGGCAACTCGCCGCTGTCGTCCTCCAACGCGGATCCGCGGGCCCGTGACGGGCGTCAACGCGATCGTGATGGTCGTTGAATCGGGAGTCCAGCATGAACAGAATCGGTTTTTACCTATCGTCGGCCCTCGTGGCCCTGGCTTTGCTCAGTTCCACCCTGTTTGTCGTGGATCAGCGACAGTTTGGTGTGGTTTACGCCCTGGGGCAGATCAAGGAAGTCGTCACCGAGCCGGGCTTGCACATGAAGTTGCCCCCGCCGCTGCAAAACGTCACCTACATTGACAAGCGTCTGCTGACGCTCGACAACGCGGATACCGAACCCATGCTCACTGCCGAGAAGCAGCGCATGGTGATCGATTGGTATGTGCGCTGGCGCATCACCGAGCCGTCGCAATACATTCGCAACGTGGGTCTCGACGAGCGTGCTGGCGCCATCCAACTCAGCCGCGTGGTACGCAACGCGCTGCAAGAGGAGATCAACAAGCGAACGGTGAAGGAATTGTTGTCGCTCAAGCGTGAAGCCATCATGAATGACGTCAAAACCGAGGTGCTCGAGAAGGTCAAGGGTGCCAAGCCCTGGGGCATCGATGTGGTGGACGTGCGCATCACCCGCGCCGACTATGTCGACGCCATCACCGAATCCGTGTATCGCCGCATGGAGGCCGAGCGTAAGCGCGTGGCCAACGAGTTGCGCTCCACCGGCGGTGCTGAGGGCGAGAAGATTCGTGCGGACGCCGATCGCCAGCGCGAAGTGACCGTGGCCAACGCCTACCGCGATGCTCAGAAAATCAAGGGCGAGGGCGATGCCGAGGCTGCTCGCTTGTACGCGGATGCATTTGGTCGCGATGCCCAGTTTGCGCAGTTCTACAGAAGTCTGGAGGCCTACAAAACCACCTTCAGCAAGAAGAGCGACCTGATGGTGGTGGACCCGTCCAGCGACTTCTTCAAAGCCATGCGCAGCAGCGGGGTGTCCCCGCCCGCGCTGGTGGCACCACCGGCTGCTGCCACAGCCCCCGCCGCACCCGCCCGCAAGCCCTGAGTGACCACGGATGTCCGCCGACACGCTGTGGCTGGCGCTGGCTTTGGTGCTGGTGTTTGAAGGCCTGTTGCCTTTCGCCGCACCCGCTGCCTGGCGGCGCATGTTTCAGCAAGTGTTGCAACTGGACGATGGGCAGATTCGTTTCTTTGGGCTGTGTGCCATTCTGATCGGCGTGGGTGTGCTGCTCTGGTTGGGTTGAGGCTCAAGTGGCCGGTTGTCAGGGCCTGGGAGTCAGCGGAAAACGGGGATGCACTTCGGTAGAATCCCCGTTTTAACCGCCACGAACGTTGTCCATGTCTGCCTGGCTCCTGCCGGATCATCTCGCCGATGTTTTGCCCTCTGAAGCCCGGCACATCGAGGAACTTCGCCGCCTTGCCCTGGATGGGGCGCGTCGGTTCGGCTACGAGCTGGTCATGCCGCCCTTGCTCGAGTACCTTGAATCCCTGCTGACCGGCACTGGTAGCAGCCTCGAACTCCAAACCTTCAAACTGGTCGATCAGCTCTCGGGCCGGTCCCTCGGCTTGCGCGCCGACACCACCCCCCAGGCCGCCCGTATTGACGCCCATTTGCTCAACCGCCCTGGCGTCACGCGTCTGTGCTACTGCGGTCCCGTGTTGCACACCCGTCCCGATGGCCCCTACGCCACCCGCGAGCCGCTGCAGTTTGGCGCCGAGTTGTTCGGCCATGATGGTCTCGAAGCCGATCTGGAAGTGCTGCAACTCGCGCTGACCGTGCTGGCGCAATCCGAAGTGGGGCAGGTGAGTGTGGACCTGGGTGACGCCCGCATCGTCAAATCTTTGCTCGCCGGTGTTGAACTCGCTGCGTCACATCGCCAGTCCATTCATCAAGCGCTCGCCACCAAGGACATCACCAGCCTGCAGTCGCTGGTCCAGACACTGCCCGATGCCGTCGGTCAGGCTTTGCTGCAACTGCCTTCCTTGTATGGCGATCTGTCTGTGCTGGCACATGCCCAGACCGTGCTGGCCGCATGGCCGTCAGCCATTCAGGCCTTGCAACAACTGCAGTGGTTGGCCTCGCACCTGGATGTGCCGGTGACCGTCGATCTGGCCGACCTGCGGGGCTATGCCTATTACAGCGGCGCTCGCTTTGCCATCTATGTACCAGGCGCGTCCGATGCCCTGGTGCGTGGAGGTCGCTACGACGAGGTGGGCGCGGTATTTGGGCGCAAGCGTCCTGCCGTGGGCTTCAGCCTCGACTTGAAATCCCTGGTGGCGGTGGTTCCCCGTCGCCCCTTGCGTGCCGCCATCCGAGCTCCCTGGGGCGAGGCGAGCGAATTGCGCCAGGCCGTGACGGCCTTGCGTGAACAAGGCGAGACAGTGGTGTGTGTGTTGCCCGGTCACGAGAGCGATGTCGATGAATTCGATTGCGACCGCGAACTGGTCCATGTGGCGGGTCGCTGGGTGGTTCGAGCCCTGTGACGCCACCCGCCTGATCCCCTTCACGAACTGATTCAGAGAACTGACCGAGACATTCATGAAAACAACCCGTGGTCGCAATGTGGTCGTCGTTGGCACCCAGTGGGGTGACGAGGGCAAAGGCAAGCTGGTCGATTGGCTCACCGAAACGGCCACCGGCGTGGTGCGGTTCCAGGGTGGCCACAATGCGGGCCACACCCTGGTGATCAATGGTGTCAAAACTGCTTTGCACCTCATTCCCAGTGGCATCATGCGCCCCGGGGTGAAGTGTTACATCGGCAACGGTGTGGTGCTCTCGATGGCCAAACTGCTGGAGGAAATTGCCGGCCTGGAAAAAGCCGGTGTGGAAGTGCGCTCACGTCTGCGCATCAGCGAGGCTTGTCCGCTCATCCTGCCCTACCACGCAGCGCTGGATATCGCTCGTGAGGCTGCCAAGGAAAAGGCCGGCCAGGCCAAAATTGGCACCACGGGTCGTGGCATTGGTCCAGCCTACGAGGACAAAATCGCCCGTCGTGCTTTGCGTGTGCAAGACCTCAAGCACCCCGAGCGGTTTGCCCAGCGTCTGCGCGACAACCTCGACCTGCACAACCATGTGCTGGTCGATATCCTGCACGCCCCTCCGATCGATTTCGACACAGTGTTCCAGGAAGCCATGGATCACGCCCAACAGATCCGTCCCATGATGGCCGATGTGTCGCGCGAACTCAACGAGGCGCACCAACAAGGCGCGAATTTGCTGTTTGAAGGCGCTCAGGGCACGCTCCTGGATGTGGACCACGGCACCTATCCCTTCGTCACCTCGAGCAATTGCGTGGCGGGTAACGCCGCCGCCGGCGCTGGAGTCGGCCCTGGCCTGTTGCACTATGTATTGGGCATCACCAAGGCGTACTGCACCCGGGTGGGCGGTGGCCCGTTCCCGACCGAACTCGATTGGGAAACCCCCGGCACCGTGGGCTACCACTTGTCGACCGTGGGCGCTGAGAAGGGCGTGACCACGGGGCGTTCACGCCGCTGTGGCTGGTTCGATGCCGCGCTGCTCAAGCGCAGCGCGCAGGTCAACGGTTTGTCGGGTCTGTGCATCACCAAGCTTGATGTGCTTGATGGCATCGAGGAATTACAACTGTGCGTGGGCTATCACCTGGACGGCGAAGCGATTGATATCCTGCCCATGGGTGCCGACGAGATCGCCCGTTGTGTGCCCATCTACGAAACCCTGCCCGGCTGGTCCGAGACCACCGTGGGGGCCACCCGACTGGAGCAGTTGCCTGCCGCTGCTCGCCGATACCTGGAGCGCATCGAAGCGGTGACGGGCGTGCCCATTCATGTGGTGTCCACCAGCCCCGATCGCGACCACACCATCTTGCTGCACAACCCCTTTGAGGCCTGATCCGCGACTTGGTGCTGGATTCGACCCATTTCCCACGATTGACTTTACCCCCTCACCTGGAGATTCGCGATGTTGACTGAAGACGGCAAGCACCTGTATGTGTCTTACGACGAGTACCACAACCTGATCGAAAAGCTCGCGCTGAAAGTCTACCAATCGGGCTGGACCTTTGACACCATCCTGTGCCTGGCCCGTGGCGGCATGCGTCCTGGCGACATCCTCTCGCGTATTTTTGACAAGCCCTTGGCCATCATGTCCACCAGTTCCTACCGTGCCGAAGCCGGCACGGTGCAAGGCCACCTGGACATTGCACGCTACATCACCACACCCAAAGGCGAAATCGCCGGCAAGGTGTTGCTCGTCGATGACCTGGCCGATTCGGGGCACACGCTCAAGGCCGTGGTGGAGATGCTGCGCAACAACTACTCGCCCATCACCGAGTTGCGAACGGCAGTGATCTGGACCAAGGGTGTCTCGAGCTTCATGCCCGACTACTCGGTCGACTATCTGCCCACCAACCCCTGGATTCACCAGCCCTTCGAAGGCTACGACTCGCTGCGACCGAGCCAGCTGCTCGACAAGTGGAAGGTCTGATCGATTCGGTGCGCATTCATGAAGCGTCCGACCCATCTCATCCACCATCCGTATCAGGCGCCGACCGCGTTTGAGGCACCGCAGCCCGGGGTGTTCAAAGCCTCGACGGTGATCTTTCCCTCTGTGGCCAGCATTGCCCAGCGCGACTGGATGCAAAAGACGGGCTACACCTACGGCCTGCATGGCACCCCCACCACGTTCACCCTGGAAGAGCGTCTGGCCACCTTGGAAGGCGGCAAGCACTGCCTGTTGGTACCCAGTGGGCTGGCGGCCATCGCCCACATCAACCTGGCGCTCCTGAGCCAGGGCGATGAGGTGCTGTTGCCCGACAACGCCTATGGCCCCAACAAGGCGTTGGCTGCGCATGAGCTGAACCGTTGGGGCATCACCACCCAGCACTACGACCCGATGTCGGTGGCCGATCTGGCCCATCGCATCAGCGCGCGCACCAAGCTCGTGTGGCTGGAGGCGCCGGGCTCGGTGACGATGGAGTTCCCAGACCTGTTGGGCATGGCCCAGTTGTGTCGTGAGCGGGGCGTGTTGTGCGCGCTGGACAACACCTGGGGCGCTGGTCTGGCTTTCAACGCCTTTGACCTGTTGCCTGAGCAGCCGGGTGCGCTGGGGGTGGACCTCACCGCACACGCCTTGACCAAATACCCCAGTGGCGGGGGCGATGTGCTGATGGGCAGCATCACCACGCGCCGAGACGATCTGGCGCAGGCACTCAAACTCACCCACATGCGACTGGGGACGGGTGTTGGCGCAAACGATGTCGAACTGGTGCTTCGTTCGTTGCCCACGGTGGACTTGCGCTACCGAGCGCAGGACGCTGCGGCGCGTGAACTCGCCCGGTGGTGCGCCGAGCAACCTGCCGTGGCGCAGGTGCTGCACCCGGCCTTGCCCGGTGCACCAGGCCATGACCACTGGACGCGTGTGTGTATGTCCGCCCAGGAGCCGCAGGGCTTGGCGGCCGGTATTTTCAGCATCGTGCTGGATGCGCGCTTCACCACCGAGCAGGCGCATGCCTTTTGCAATGACCTGACTTGCTTCAAGCTGGGTTACAGCTGGGGTGGCCCCATGAGCCTGGTGATGACCTACCAGCTCAACGCGATTCGCCGCATGGGCACGCCGCACTTGCGCGCGGGGCATGTGGTGAGGCTGTGCATTGGGCTTGAGGATGTTGCCGACCTGCGCGCAGACTTGCTGCAGTCCATGCAGCGACATCTGCGCTGATTCAAGCCTGGATCAGGCTGAGTGCCGCTGCGCGCATCGATGTTTTGCTGCGATCGGCCAACTCGATCACCGGTGCACCCACGGATTGTTTGAAGTTGCGTTCGAGCGACGACGCATAGGTGGGGTCGTAGTGGGTGTGTAGCAGGGCTTCCACCACGCTGGCCACGTCGCCGCGGCGAACGCGCTGTTGCCAGTCCTCCACCGTGGTGCGACCGCGCAGTTCGATCAGCGCTGACAGGCGTTGACAGAAAAAATCCGGATCTTGCACAAAGAAGTTGTAGTCTTCCATCAACAGCCCCACGCGCTCGGCGTCACGCAGTTGCAGGTGCACGCAGGGGCTCGCGCGCATGGCCAGCATCAGTGGCTCGGGCACCGAGAGGTTGCCCACCTTGCGACTCTCCGCCTCCACATAGACCGGACGTGCGGGATCAAAGCCGCACAACGCGGTCCACACCCGCATGTCGAAATGTTTCTGGCTGGGCTGTGGACGTCCCGGCAGCACGCCCAGCACCGAACTGCGGTGGCTGGCCAGGTCCTCCAGGTCGAGCACTTGGGCGCCTTCTTGCGCCAAGGCTTGAAGCAGACGTGTTTTGCCACTGCCGGTGGGGCCACAGATCACCCGAAACGACAAGCGGTCGACCCGTCCGGGCAAGTCGGCCAGGAGGGCATGGCGAAACGCCTTGTAGCCGCCTTCAATCAGGGTGACCTTGAACCCAATCTGCCCCAGCACCATCGAGAGCGAACCACTGCGCTTGCCACCGCGCCAGCAGTAAACCAACGGCTGCCAGGTTCGCGGCAAATCCAGCGCCTGTTGGGCAATGTGTCGGGAAATGTTGGTGGCTGCCAGCGCGGCCCCCAGCTTTTGCGCCTCGAAGGGGTTGATCTGCTTGAACAGGGTACCAATCAAGGCCCGCTCGGCGTTGTTGAGCGTGGGCCAGTTGACCGCACCCGGCAGGTGGTCGAGGGCATACTCATCCTCACTCCGTGCGTCGATGATGGCGCTGAAATCACCCAGGGTGCGGGATCGATCGGCCAGTCGCAGCAGGACTTGGTCAGCGGGCAGGAGATGAACGCTCACAAGAGACTCACAACAGTTTTTTCAATTCAGGCCACGCGGTGTCAAGCATCAGGGCTTGCGATTTCACCGTGGGGTGGATGCGGTCGGCCTGGAACCATTCCGTGATGTCGGGTTTGTCGGCAATGGCGCTGAGGAAAAACGGTACCAGCCCCACCTTGAATTGCTTCGCCACCTCACGGTACAGCGCGGCAAATCGAGCGGCATGATCCGCGCCATAGTTGGGGGGCATTTGCATGCCCAACAACAACACCTTGGCCCCGGCCCCCAGGCTGGCTTGCACCATGGCCTGCAGGTGCTCACGGGTCTGCTGCAAAGACAAGCCACGCAGCGCGTCATTGCCCCCCAGCTCGATGATGACCAGACGGGGATGGTGCTTGCCCAGCAAGGCTGGGAGTCTTGCGCGCCCCCCGGAGGTGGTCTCGCCACTGATGCTGGCATTGACGACCTGCCAACCCGGGTGCGTTTGGTCCAGCCGTTGCCCCAGCAGGGTCACCCACCCACTGCCACGCGGCAATCCGTACTCAGCGCTCAGCGAGTCGCCCAGGACCAGCAGGGTGGCACCTGCGGCCGATCGCGCAGACGCGGGTGTGGAGGTCGGGGAGGTCGTCGTGCGGTCCTGTGCCCCCGCACCGATGGACAACCCCACCAGAGCCATGCCGGCCAGGGCTGCGGTACAGTGTCGGCGATTCCAACCTTTTTCAGGGTGCATGGTCTCAGTGTGTCGAGTCTGCCAAGTGGGGGCTCGTCGTGCTGGCCTGCACCTTTTGCTGGCCCTCATGTCCGACCCTTTGATTCGCGTGTCGCATCTCTTCAAGTCCGTTCAGGACTCCAGCGGCACACTGGATATTCTCCGCGATATCGACTTCACCCTGAGCGCACGCGAAACCGCGGCCATCGTGGGGGCGTCGGGCTCGGGCAAAAGCACGCTCTTGTCCATCATGGCGGGTCTGGACACCCCTTCGCGAGGCACCGTCTGGTTGGCCGGACAAGACCTGTTCACCTTGGATGAGGACGCACGTGCCCAGTGGCGAGCCCGACACCTGGGCTTTGTGTTCCAGAGCTTTCAGTTGCTCAGCCACCTCACCGCGCTGGAAAATGTCATGCTTCCCCTGGAACTCTCAGGTGTTGCCGGCGCGCGCTCGGCTGCGCGCGAGATGCTCGAGCGCGTGGGGCTGGGCCAACGTCTCAACCACACGCCCCGCGTGTTGAGCGGTGGCGAGCAGCAGCGCGTGGCGTTGGCCCGAGCCTTTGTGGTGCAGCCGGACATCTTGCTGGCCGATGAACCCACGGGCAGTCTGGACCATGCCACAGGGGCCCAGGTCATGGACCTGATGCTCGACCTCAACCGGGAGCGCGGCACCACGCTGGTACTGGTGACGCACGACAGCGCCTTGGCAGCGCGTTGTGACCGTCGCCTGCAGATCGACGCCGGTCAACTGGTGGCCTCGTAGCAAGCACTGAGCTAGATGGCCAGGCAGGGGATAATCCCCCCATGTCTTCCCCCGTCAAAGTGTTGTACGGCTTTCATGCCGTGGGTGTGCGTCTCAAGACCGCGCCGACCTCCATCCTCGAGCTGTATGTCGACCCCTCGCGGCGGGATGCCCGCATGCGTCAGTTTGTCGAGCGAGCCCAGGAGGCCAACCTGCGTCTGATCGAGGCCGACAGTTTGCGTTTGTCACGGCTGTGTGGCAGCCATGGCCACCAGGGGGTGGTGGCCCGAGTGGACGCGCTGGCACAAGCCAAAACCCTGGACGACTTGCTCGATCAACTGCCCGCCGACACCGTGCCCTTGCTGCTGGTGCTCGATGGCGTGACCGACCCGCACAACCTCGGGGCCTGCCTGCGGGTGGCCGATGGAGCCGGCGCCCATGCTTTGATCGCGCCCAAGGACCACGCGGTGGGCATCAATGCCACGGTGGCCAAGGTGGCCAGTGGTGCCGCCGAAACCGTGCCGTACTTCATGGTGACCAATCTGGCACGGACCTTGAACGAATTGAAAGAGCGTTCGATCTGGATCATCGGGACCAGTGATGATGCCCCGCAAACCCTGTACCAGGCTGATCTCAAAGGGCCGACCGCCCTGGTGCTGGGCGCGGAAGGCGCCGGCATGCGCCAACTCACCCGCAAGACCTGTGATGCGCTGGTCAGCCTGCCCATGCGAGGGGCAGTGGAAAGCCTGAATGTGTCGGTGGCCAGTGGCATTTGCCTCTACGAGGCGGTGCGTCAGCGCAGTTGAAGGCGGGGTCTCAGACCCAGCCGATGATGCCCAGTAAGGCGCCCGCGCTGAGAAGCCACAAGAGGTGGATGCGCGTCTTTAGCACCACCACGGTGGTGATCAGGGTGACCAGCCACACCGGCCAGTCGCGGTCCAGTTGATCGTGGTGCACATTCATCAACCAGCCGGTGGACATCATGAGTGAGATGACCAACGGGGCCATGCCCGCCTTGAAGGCGCGCACCGAACGCAGTTCGCGGTTGCGATGGGCCCACCGGGTGATGAGGTAGGTGGTGACGGAGGAGGGCAGCAGCACACTGATGAGGCAGACACAGGCTCCCAGCACCGCCCACCACAGGGCCCAGGGCCCCCCTTCGGCAAGGCCGAAGTTCCAACCCATCAGGGCCACAAACAACACGTTGGGTCCAGGGGCAGCCTGCGCCAGGGTGATGGAGGAGTTGAAGGCACTCTCGCTCAACCAGCCTTGCTGGGTGACCAGGTAGCGGTGCATTTCGGGCACAGTGGCAATGGCCCCACCGACCGCCAGCATGGAGAGAACAGCAAAGTGCAAGATCAGGTTCAGCCAGTCGGGCATGCTCATGCGGCCTCCTCTTGACGACGCAGCTGCAGCCAGGCCCATACGCATGCGGTCCCCCCCAGGGTGAGGATCGAGACCGCCAGCGGGACGCGGATCATGGCAACCACCACGAAGCCGAGGGTCACCCAGGCCAGTCCCAGCGTGCGACCAATGGGGTTCTTGCGCAAGGCTGGGATGAGTTTCATGCCGGTGGCAATGATCAACCCCGCCACCACCGCCCCCATGCCACGCAACGCCGCCTGAATGGCGGGCAGATGTTCAAACTGTCCATACAGGACCGCGAGACCCAGCACAATGACCAGCGGTAACAGCAAGAGTCCCGCCATGGCCACCAGGCCGCCGCTCAAGCCAAAGTAACGGTTGCCCATGATCAAGCCCAGATTGACCACGTTCGGGCCGGGCAGGATTTGCGAGACGGACCAGTCCTCCACAAACTCTTCCAGGGTCAGCCATTGCTTGCGCTCGACCAGTTCGCGCTGGACCACTGCCAGCACGCCCCCAAAGCCCTGCAAGGCCATCCAGGTGAAGGCCAGGAAGAGTTCGGTCCGAGTTCGCGGACCAGGGCGTGAGGTGTCGTTCATGACAGAGATCAAACCGTCATGCCACCTGAAACTTCAATCACGGCGCCGTTGATGTAAGCCGCTTCGTCACTGGCGAGGAATGCGTAGACATGGGCAATGTCCTCCGGCAGACCCAGACGCTTGAGGGGCACGCGGTCCACCATCTCTTGCATCACTTTTTCGGGAATGGTGGAGAGAATGGGGGTGGCAATAAAGCCGGGCGCCACCGCGTTCACGCGAATGCCTTTGGGGCCGAGTTCCCGGCTCCAGGTCTTGGTGAACCCAATCACGCCGAACTTGCTGGCAGCGTAGTTGGTCTGACCGAAATTGCCGTAAATGCCCACCACCGATGAGGCATTGAGAATGACGCCGCTGCCCTGAGCCACCATGGTGTCGCACACGGCCTGAGCACAGTGGAACACGCCCCGCAGGTTGACGTCGATGACGCGGTCGAATTGCTCGAGCGTCATCTTTTGCAAACGTGCATCTTGGGTGATCCCGGCATTGTTGACCAGCACATCGATGCGGCCAAACCGGTCCTTGACCTGTTGAACCATCCCGTCCACCATCTCGCGCTGGGTCACATCGACGACGATGCCCAGCGCCTCAGCCCCTGCCGCTTGACAGGCCGACACGGCCTGGTCCACCGCGGCCTGGCGCACGTCGCAAACTACCACGCGGGCGCCTTCCTGGGCAAATTTGAGGGCTGTGGCCAAGCCGATCCCTTGGGCAGCGCCCGTGATGATGGCGACCTTACCGGCCAGTCGAGGGGAGGAGGACATGCGCAAATCCTAGACGGAGAGTGTGGTGGTGATGGAGGTGTGCTGCGTCGTGAGCCATGGGGCATACCTCAGCATAGATAGCAGCGATTTCAATGTAGGAAGTTTACCCGCTGGTCACAGCGTGACCTGTCTGCCAGGTGCTTGCAGAACCTGGCAGGTGCCCTTAACGCGAAGTGGTCCCATCCCTGATGACTCCAGGGGTGTCTCCCTCCTATTGCGCACGCCAACCGGTGAGCCCCCTTACACTTGAGGCCTGCATGAACGCCCCGGTCGACGTTTCCTTCTTTCCCCGCCAGGCTCCCTCGATCTTGCGCTACCGCAAGTACTGGGCGGCCCGCTTTGGCACGGCCCCATTTTTGCCCATGAGCCGCGCCGAGATGGATCAACTGGGGTGGGACAGTTGCGACGTCATCCTGGTGACGGGCGATGCCTATGTGGACCACCCGAGTTTTGGCATGGCGGTGATTGGCCGTCTCCTGGAAATGCAGGGCTTTCGAGTGGGCATCATCGCCCAGCCCGACTGGCACAGCGCCGAACCCTTCAAGACCTTGGGCAAGCCCAATCTGTTCTGGGGTGTGACAGCGGGCAACATGGATTCAATGATCAACCGCTACACAGCGGATCGCAAAATTCGGTCGGACGATGCCTACACCGCGGGCGATGTGGCTGGCAAGCGCCCGGACCGCGCCACACTGGTGTACAGCCAACGGTGTCGCGAGGCGTACCCCGAGGTTCCCATCATTCTGGGGGGCATCGAGGCCTCGCTGCGGCGCATCGCGCATTACGACTACTGGTCTGACAAGGTGCGACGTTCGGTGGTGATCGACAGCAAATGCGATCTCCTGCTCTACGGCAACGCCGAGCGTGCCTTGGTGGAAATTGCGCACCGACTGGCTGCACGTGAACCGGTTCACACGATCACCGATGTGCGCGGCACGGCGTATCTGGTGCGAGGCACGCCTGAAGGCTGGTTTGAAATCGATTCCACCTCGGTGGACACACCCGGCCCGGTGGAGTCGCACGTCAACCCGTATCTGATGGTGTCGGAGCAGGCAGAGGCCCGTGGTACCACGTGTGAGGCCTCCACGGCTGCACCCACCACTGCATCTGGTGCAGCGACAACCGCAACGCCAACGGGCACAAGCCTGGCGCAGCCTTTGGCCTTTGTGCCGCCTGCGTACTGGCGTGGCAAAGGGGCACACAAGTTGCCACCGCGCGAACGCTCAGTCATCCGGCTGCCCAGCTACGAGCAGGTCAAGTCCGACCCGGTGCTGTATGCACATGCCAGCCGCGTGCTCCACCTCGAAACCAACCCCGGCAATGCGCGTGCCCTGGTGCAGGCGCACGGTGACGGGCATTTGGCCCGGGATGTGTGGATCAACCCGCCGCCCATTCCTCTCACCACGGCCGAAATGGATGCGGTGTTTGACCTGCCCTATGCGCGCAGTCCGCACCCGATCTACGCCGATGCAAATGGTCGGCATGACGGTGAGACCAAGATTCCCGCCTGGGAAATGATCCGCTTCTCGGTCAACATCATGCGAGGCTGCTTTGGTGGTTGCACCTTCTGCTCCATCACCGAGCACGAGGGTCGCATCATTCAAAGTCGCAGCGAGGCCAGCATCTTGCGCGAGGTGGAGGCCATTCGCGACCGGGTGAGCGGATTTACTGGCGTCATCTCCGATCTCGGCGGTCCTACCGCCAACATGTACCGGCTGGGCTGTCGCAGCCCCGAGATCGAGGCCGCCTGTCGCAAGCCCAGTTGCGTGTTTCCGGGCCTGTGCTCCAACCTCACGACGGATCACGGCCCACTCATTCAGCTGTACCGCAAGGCACGCTCCATCAAGGGCATCAAGAAAATCCTGATTGGCTCCGGGTTGCGTTATGACCTGGCGGTGACTTCCCCTGAATACGTCAAGGAACTGGTCACCCACCACGTGGGCGGCTACCTCAAGATTGCCCCTGAGCACACCGAGAGCGAGCCCTTGTCCAAGATGATGAAGCCGGGCATTGGAACCTATGACCGCTTCAAGCAAATGTTCGACCGCTTCAGCGCAGAAGCCGGCAAGCAGCAGTTTTTGGTGCCTTACTTCATCGCGGCGCATCCGGGCACGCGCGATGAGGACATGATGCAACTGGCCGTGTGGCTGAAGAAAAACGGCTTTCGTGCGGACCAGGTGCAAACGTTTTACCCGAGTCCCATGGCCACGGCGACGGCCATGTACCACAGCGGCAAGAACCCGCTGCGGCGCATCACCCGCGATGGAGAGGCCGTGGATATCGTCCGGGGTGAGCGTCGCCGCCGCTTGCACAAGGCCTTCTTGCGCTACCACGACCCCAACAATTGGCCTTTGTTGCGCGAGGCACTCAAGACCATGGGCCGAGCCGATTTGATTGGCAATGGCAAGCACCACCTCATTCCCACCTACCAGCCGCTGACGGGAGGCGAGTACACCAGCGCCCGTCGCAAAAACAGCACGCCAGCTCCAGGGGCTTCGGCCACAGCCCGCAAGGGCAAGGTGCAAGCCGGCACCATGCTCACCCAACACACGGGGTTGCCGCCGCGTGCGGGAGCATCAGGGGGGAAATCAGCCTCCTCGATGGCGGTCAAAGGCCAGGGTAAAGGCGCAGGCAAAGTCGCTTCGGCACCGAGCCGCTCGACCTCAGGCAGCAGCGGCAAGCCGACACGCAAGCCGCGCTGAACGCTACGGCGTTGGGCGGGTTGAATCGCCTACGCCAGCTCGGAAATCTCGATCAAATTCAGATCGGGGTCGCGCACATACACCGATCGTATTTTTTGCGTCGCACCGGTGCGCATCACGGGACCTTCCAGGATGGGCCACTGACACGCATGCAGGTGGGCGATGACCTGTTCCAGCGGTTGTGACGCGATGAAACACAGGTCGAGGGCTCCCGGCACGGGCAGATGGGCCTTGGGGTCGAACTCGTGGCCTTTGACGTGCAGGTTGATTTTCTGGTTGCCGAATCGGAACGCCTGGCGTGTCACCGGCGGTGTCCCGCCGACAAAGGTCTCGAGTTGCATTTGCATGACGCGGGTGTAGAAATCCACACAGGCTTTTTCATGGGTGGTGGTGAGGACCAGATGGTCAAGGTGGTCGATCATGGTGCAAGGCTCGCAACGCGTGTTGAATGGATAAGGTCAGGGCAGGGTATGCAAAGGTATGTCGTGCAAATGCGCCAGCGCATCGAGTTGTCGACGGGTTTGTGTGGCAAAAAATGCTTCCAATTGCCGATGTAATTTTTTTCGGGTCATGTCCTGGGCTTCGGATGGCTCCAGACCTGCCGCCTGGCACAACCGCGCCGCAAAATGGGGCTCCAGTGCGGCCACGGCCACACGCCCCTGGCGACACGCATACACCCGGTACCCCGCATGTGCTCCCCCCACCATGCCTGTGGCCGAGGTCAGTCCCCAATGCCGTGGTAAGGCGAGGTAGGCGGCGGCCTCACTGAGGGCTACTTCATGGTGCAGCCCTTGTCCTTGACGTCGGCCGGGTTGCTGACGCGCCAGCAGACACTGCAGCACGGCTTCGGTGGTCAGCAATGACCCGCCCATGTCGGCGTACAAGGTGGGGGGTAAGTTGTGCCCGCTGACCAGATCGCACGAGGCCAGGTAGGTCAAGTCATGCCCGGGTTCCTCGGCTTGTGCACCCGGTGCGCCGACAATCGTGACCATACACAGGGCAGGATGCTGGGCGTGCAAGGATTTCCAGTCCAGCCCCAGTTTGCGCAAAGCGGACGGGCGAAACGAGGTCAGTAGCACATCGGCTTGGGCCAGATGTCGGTGCAATTGACGCTGACCGGCCTCACGCTTGAGATCCAGCGACAAGGTGCGAATCCCACGATGCAAGTCCTGGTAGGCCCGCGGCTCGTAGTGGCTCATGGGGTCACCCCCGGTCCCGCGGGGGGCTCCTGCGGGGGCTGGCGGTTCGATCTTCAGGCACCTGGCGCCCATGGCGCGCAGGCGCATCAGCGCAGCTGGCCCAGGCAAGTTCAAGGCGAGACTTACCACGCGAACACCTTTCAGAACAGGCCGCATGGCAGGTAGAGCAGCGAGGGTAGGCTTGTAGGAAGTCAAGGGGAGGGTGCGAGTTGGGCAAACCTCAATGTCCCAAGATTTTCGCCAGAAAATCTTTGGTGCGGTCGTGTATAGGTTGTTCAAAAAACACCTGCGGCGGAGCTTCCTCAATGATCTGCCCCTGGTCCATGAAGATCACCCGGTCTGCGACCGCGCGCGCAAAACCCATTTCGTGAGTGACGCACAGCATGGTGATGCCTTGTTCGGCCAATTCCACCATCACATCGAGCACTTCCTGAATCATCTCGGGGTCGAGTGCCGAGGTGGGCTCGTCAAACAACATGATCTGCGGGGTTAGGCACAAGGCTCTCGCGATAGCCACCCGCTGTTGCTGGCCCCCGGACAGTTGCAGCGGATATTTGTGGGCTTGCTCGCCAATGCGCACACGACGCAACTGTTGCATGGCCCGCTCCTGTGCCTCGTCGGGCTTGACCTTGCCCACCCAGATGGGTGAGAGTGTGAGGTTCTCGAGCACGGTGAGGTGGGGGAAGAGGTTGAACTGCTGAAACACCATGCCCACCTGGCGGCGCACGGCCTCGGTGGAGCGGGTGTCGTCTCGAAGTTCGACCCCCGTCACCGTGATACGGCCTTGCTGGTGCTCCTCCAGCCGGTTGATGCAACGAATCAGCGTGGATTTGCCCGAGCCAGACGGGCCGCAAATCACGATACGCTCGCCCGCGGTCACGCTCAGGTTGATATCGCGCAGCACATGAAACTGGTCAAACCATTTGTTGACCTGTTCAAACTGGATGATGGGAGTGGTCACGGCAGGCTTTCAACGGTGCGTCACTTGCCGCTCCACCCACAGGCTGTAGCGCGACATGGCAAAGCAGCAGACAAAATAAATCAGCGTGATGAACAGATACGCTTCGAGCTTGAAGGGGCGCCAGTTCGGGTCGCCATTGACCGCCAGGCCCATGGCGCCTGAGAGTTCATACAGGCTCACGATGGTGACCAGCGAGGTGTCCTTGAAGATGGCAATGAAATTGTTCATGATGCCTGGCACCACATGGGCCAAGGCCTGCGGCAGCACCACCAGACGTTGCGTGGCCCAATACCCCAGCCCTAGCGAAGCAGCGGCCTCGAGTTGGCCCCTGGGAATAGCCTGCAAGCCGCCTCGCACAATTTCCGCCAGGTAGGCGGCGGAGAACAAGGTGATGCCCGCCAGGACTCGCAACAACACGTCCGGCGTGGTGCCGGGCGGCATCAGCAAGGGGAACATGAAACTGGCCATGAAGAGCACCGAAATCAGCGGCACGCCCCGCACCAGTTCGATGTACGTGATGCACACGGCGCGTACCAGTGGCCAGTCGCTGCGACGTCCCAGGGCAACCAAGACGGCCAACGGAAACGCGCAGGCGATGGACAGGGTGGACAGCATGAGGGTCAGCGGAAAGCCACCCCACTGGTCGGTCGATACCGGGGTCAGGCCGACAGAAAAGCCCAGCAAGCGTCCCCCCATCAAGCCAAAGAAGCCACACAGCCCCAGTGCCCACGCCACGACCAGGCCACGGTGCCAGCACTGCCGCATGCAACTGGCTACCAGCAGCACCAAGAGCCCCAGGGTGGCCACCAAGGGTCGCCATTGCTCCGCAAACGGATAGCGACCGAACAAAATCAACCGGTATTTTTCGCTGACCACGCCCCAACAGGCACCCAACCCGCGTGCCGTCTGACAGGCGTCGGCGTCTGGCTGCACCACGGCGTGCAACATTGACCATGACAACCAACCCGGTAGCTGCCACACCAGCAAGGCGGTCATGAGGAGGGTGACGCCCACATTCATGGGCGAGCTCAGCAGTTCGGTGCGAATCCAGTGACGCAGACCGCGCGAGCTGTCGGGTGCAGCACGAGGTGGGATCAACCCACCCGAGATGTGTGCCGAGCTGGATGAGGCCGATGGACTCATCCTATCGTTCCCGAATGGCCACGCGGCGGTTGTATGCGTTCATGAAGGCGGAGGTCAGGAGCGACAACATCAGGTAAATGCCCATGATGATGGCAATGCACTCCACTGCGCGTCCGGTTTGGTTCAGCGCAGTGTTGGAGATGTTCACCAAGTCGGGGTATCCGATGGCCACTGCCAGCGAGGAGTTCTTGGTGAGATTGAGGTACTGGTTGGTCATGGGCGGCACGATGACGCGCATGGCCTGCGGCAGCACCACATGGCGCAGGGTCAGCCACGGGTTGAGCCCCAGGCTGCGGGCGGCTTCGATTTGCCCGCGTGCCACCGATTGCAGGCCCGAGCGCACCACTTCAGCCACAAAAGCCGAGGTGTACAGCGTGAGCCCTAAGGTCACGGCCAAAAATTCGGGCGAAAAATTGAGCCCCCCGCGAATCTCACCGTCGACGATGGCCGGCATGTCCCACACCAGGGCACTGGTCCACGCGCCCGAGTCCCAGGTGGGCCAGGGCAAGGACAAACCCCCTTTGCTCAAATACAGGCCGCCCAGGCCATGCAGGGGCGTATCGGCCTCGGGCATCCACTCGACCAGCAGCACGTACCACATCAGCAACTGCAACAGGATGGGTACATTGCGCAGCAACTCGGTGTAGACATAGCACAGGCCGCGCGCGAGGGCGTTGCCTGAGACGCGGCCAATCCCCACCAGGGTGCCGATCAGTGTGCACAGCACAATGCCGGTGACCGAGACCCGCAAGGTGTTGAGCAAGCCCACCAGAAACGCGCGCCAGTAGGCCTGTTCGGAGTCGAAGTCAATCAGGCTCTCACCAATGTCAAAGCCCGCGGTGTCCAACAGAAAACCAAAACCACTTTGAATGCCCCGCGCCCGCATGTTGGCCAGGGTGTTGGCCAGTAGCCAACCCACCAGTGCGGCCAGCACCACGACAAGGCCGACCTGGACCATCAGGGCCCGGGTGCGGCGACTGTGCCAACGCATGCGCGTGATCAGCGAATCGGCATGGCGTACTGCAGGCCGCCCTTGGACCACTGGGCATTCAGGCCGCGCTTGAGCGCCAGCGGGGTCTTTTCGCCCACATTGCGCTCAAAGATCTCGCCATAGTTGCCGGTGGCGGCAATGGCACGCACCATCCATTCACGGTCCAGCCCGAGCAGTTTGCCGGTGTCGTCGGTCTTGCCCAGAATCCGCCCGATCACGGGGTCGGTGGTGTCGGCTTTGAGTTGTTCGAGGTTGGCCGCGGTGATGCCGTATTCCTCGGCTTCAATGAGGCCATAGATCACCCATTTGACAATGGCAAACCACTCGTCGTCACCACGTCGCACCAACGGACCCAGAGGCTCCTTGGAAATCAGCTCAGGCAGGATCAAGTGGTCTTTCGGGTCTTTGGCTTCCTTGGAGCGAATGGAGGCGAGACCCGAGGCGTCGGTGGTGTAAGCCTTGCAACGACCCGCGAAGTAGGCAGCGGTGGAGGCGTCGAGCTTTTCAAACACGACGGGCTTGATGTCAAGCTTGTTGGCACGCGAAAAGTCAGTCAGATTTTTCTCGGTGGTGGTACCCGACTGCACGCATACCGTGGCCCCCTTGAGTTGCTTGGCACTCTTGAGCCCTGATTTGGTCGGCACCATGAAACCTTGGCCGTCGTAATAGGTGACGACAGTTTGACTCAGGCCCAGGGAGGCATCGCGCGTGAGCGTGAAGGTGGTGTTGCGCGACAAGACGTCAATCTCCCCCGACTGCAGCGCGGTAAAGCGTTGCGGGGCTGACAGCGGAACATATCGGACCTTGTCGGGGTTGCCCAGCACGGCCGCGGCCATGGCACGGCACATGTCCACGTCCAGGCCGGTCCATTTGCCCTGACTGTCCGCGGCCCCAAAGCCCGACAGGCCGGTGTTGACGCCGCATACGATTTGATCGCGCTGCTTGATGGCGTCCAGCGTTTTCCCCGCCAGGGCGGGCAAGGACAGCAGGGCGGTTCCCAGGCCCAGAGCCAGGATCGACGCGTGGGCCCATGCGGTGGAGCGAGAGAGGTGAGTCATGATGTGTCTCTTTCTTGGTTCAGTGGTCAGCCCATGCGACAGCCGGTGCCCGGGTCGGCCAAGGCCTTGGCGGCCACGCCAATGACCTTGTTTTCGCGATTTTCCACGATGCGCAGGTACATGTCCTGCACCGGGTTATGTGCTTTGCTCATGGTCCATTTGCCACGTGGACTGTCAATCGTGGCGCCTTCCATGGCAGCATAAAGCTCTTTTTTATTGTTGAGGTCGCCCTTCACGGCGTTGGCGCCTTGTATGAGCAGCAGCCCGGTGTCGTATCCCTGCACGGCATACACATCGGGCTGCATGCGGAAGGTCTTGGCATACGCCAGGCGGAACGCCTGGTTGCGTTTGGTGTCGAGCGAATCGCTGTAATGCATGGTGGTCATGATGCCGTCAGCGGCAGGGCCGGCAGCGTCCAACACGCCTTCGGTCAGGAAGCCCGAGCCATAGAGCGGTATCTTGCCCTTGAGCCCTGCGGCGGCATAGTCGCGGATGAATTTGGCCGCACCACCCCCCGCAAAGAAACACGCCACCGCATCGGGCTTGAGGGCGGCAATTTCGGTCAACAGCGCCTGGAACTCCACATTGGGGAAGGGCAGGCTCAACTCCTTGATGATGGTGCCACCCGCCTTGGTGTAGCTGTCACGGAAGCCCTCGAAGGCTTCATCGCCGGCTGCGTACTTCCAGGTGATCCACACCGCCTTCTTGTGGCCTTTGTCGACCATGGCCTTGCCCAGAGCCAAGGTGGGTTGTGAGTTGGAGAAGGAGGTGCGAAACACATTGGGGGCGCACAGGGCGCGTGTGGCCGCATGGACGCCGGCATTGGGAATCAGGGTCAGCACGCCTGTGTCACGCGCCACCTTGTGGATGCCCATCTGGACGCCAGAATGCACCGTCCCGACCAGCACGTCCACCTTGTCGCGCTGCACCAGTTTGTTGGCATTTTCAATGCCCTTGGAGGGCTCAGACTCGTCGTCCACTTTGAAAAACTCGATCTCACGGCCGCCCAGTTTGCCGCCTTGCTCATCCAAAGCCATGCGAAAGCCGTTTTCTATCGCCACCCCCAGCTGGGCAAATGTCCCGGTGTAGGGCAGCATCAGGCCCACCCGAATTTTGTTGGATTGGGCTCGTGCCAGGGAGGGCAGCAACAAACCCGTAGAGGCGGCACCAATCAGGCTGGCACCTTGGGACAGAACGAGGCGACGTGAGGTCATGTGAACTCCAGTAAAAACCATACCCCGAATTTACCAGTTGAAAGGGGGGGCGAGGTTTGCCTGAAAACCCTTAGCCAGATCGCCGTACAGGGGTAGGCGGTGGCCCGGGGTAGAATGAAGGCTTGTCGGGGCGTAGCGCAGTCTGGTAGC
>RFTK01000052.1 GCA_009923505.1 Betaproteobacteria bacterium | reverse complement strand
TTCTCGATGCTTTCAGGCCGCCACTCAACGCCCCATGCGGCAATGGGCTGGATGGCTCAGCCTGTCTCTCGGGCTGGGCCTGCTGAGCGCCTGCCAACCCGATGTCCCTCACGCACCCGTGGCCCAATTGCCCATCCTGCAAGGTGAACAACTGCGCTATCCCGCGGGCCATCCACAGCTGTCCTTGCTCAGCACGCAGGCGGCACAAGCCGCCAATGACTTGGTGGTGGACTTGCCCGCGCGCCTGGTCTGGAATGAAAGTCGAACCCAGCGGATCTACCCGGCGTTTTCCGGGCGCGTCAGCCGCATCGTGGCCGATGTGGGTCAAACCGTCACTGCGGGCTCCACGCTCGCCGAATTGGCTTCACCGGAGTTTGGTGCGGCACAGGCCGACACGGCGCGCGCCCAAGCCGATGTGCAGTGGACACTCAAGCAACTGCAACGACAGCAGTCGCTGTTTGAGGCCGGGATCGTGGCGCGCAAAGACCTGGAACAAGCCCAGGCTGATGCAGCCCGCGCCCAGGCCGAGCTCGAGCGCGCACAGGCGCGCACGCGTCTGTATGGCAGCCAGTCCGGCGTCAACCAGCAGCTGTCGCTGACCAGTGGTCTCGCAGGCTTGGTGGTGGAGCGTAACCTCAACCCAGGTCAGGAGTTACGCCCCGATCTGAGCGGCCCCGCACTCTTTGTCGTCACTGATCCCAGTAGCCTGTGGGTGCAAATTGATGCGCTGGAAAAACACCTGCCAGATCTCAAGCCCGGCACCGCCCTCGAACTCACCGTTCCGTCGTGGCCCGATCAACGCTTTCAGGCACGGCTACAAACAGTGGCCGATTTCATTGACCCCAACACCCGCACCATCAAGGTTCGGGCCGAAGTGTCCAATCCTCGCCGACTGCTCAAGAGCGACATGCTGGGGACCGTACGACTTCACCAGCACAACCACAGCGGGGTGGTTGTACCGGCCTCGGCGGTGCAACTGCTGAGCGGTCAACACACGCTGTATGTTCAGCTTGAGCCCGGGGTCTTTGAGCCACGCAAGGTCAAAGTCGGCAATGAAAGCCTATCCGAAGTGCTCGTGAGCGAAGGCCTCCAAACGGGTGAACAAGTGGTCAAGCAAAACAGCCTCTTGCTCTCGCGGGAATTCAAGTCTGCTCGTGAAGCCCTGGAAGGCAAGCCCGGCCCCGGAAGAAGCGCTCCATGAAGCGTCTGATTCGTAACGCCCTGAACATGCCCTTGTTCGTCGTGCTGGGCACGGTGCTGTTTGTCATGGCCGGGGTGATCGCTTTCAAGAACCTGTCGGTCGAGGCCTTTCCCGACGTCACCGACACCCAGGTCACCGTCATTGCGCTGTATCCCGGTCGCGCCGCCGAAGAGGTGGAAAAGCAAGTCAGTCTTCCTATCGAGGTGGCGCTGGCAGGATTGCCCAACAGCATTCGCGTGTTCTCACACACGCAGTTCGGTTTGTCCTTCACCGTGGTCACTTACAACGACAACGCCGACGTGAACCTGGCAAGACAGCAGTTGGGCGAACGTTTGCGTGGCGTCGATCTTCCGCCGGGTGTGGAGGCCCGCATCACCCCCAATGCCACGCCGGTGGGCGAGATCATGCGCTACCGCTTGCGCGGTGACGGCAAGACGACCACCGAATTGCGCACGCTCGAGGACTGGACCGTGGAGCGCGCCTTGCTACAGGTGCCGGGTGTGGCCGATGTGGTGGCCATGGGGGGCTATATCAAACTGTATGAAGTGCAGCCGGATATGCAGAAACTGCGCGCCTTCAAGTTGACACTACAGGACTTGCAGGAGGCCGTGGGCCGCGGCAATGCCAACGCCGGCGGCAGCTACATGGCACAAGGTGCGCAACAGTTCACCATTCGCGGCATCGGCCTGTTGAAGTCGGCCGATGACATCGGCCGTATCGTGGTGACCTCGCGCAACACCACACCGATTCTGGTGCGCGATGTGGCCCAGGTGACCATCGGCGCCGTGCCGCGTCTGGGCATCGTCGGTCAGGATGACGAAGACGACGTGGTGACTGGCATCGTCATCATGCGCAAGGGTGAGAACCCCAGCGTGGTCCTCAAAGCGGTGAAAGAAAAAATCGAGGAGCTCAACCATCACATCCTGCCCGCCGGGGTGAAGATCGTGCCGTTTTACGACCGCACCTGGCTGATGGGCAAGACGCTCTCCACCGTGTTCAAGAACCTGGTCGAGGGGGCGTTGCTGGTGTCGCTGGTGCTGTACCTGTTCCTCTCCAACCTTCGCGCCACGCTGGCCGTGGTGGTGGTGATCCCGCTGTCACTACTCGCCACCTTCTTGGGCTTGAAGATCTTGGGCGTGCCGGCCAACCTGCTGAGCCTGGGTGCCATGGACTTTGGCATCATCGTGGATGGCGCGGTGATCGTGATCGAGAACATCATGCACCGCCTGGCCGAACGCGGCGAGGGCATCAGCGACAAAGAGCGCAAGTCGCTCATCCTGCAAGCCACCAACGAAGTGGGGCGGCCCACGTTGTTTTCCATGCTGATCATCATTGCCGCGCACATCCCCATCTTTGCCCTGCAACGCCACGAGGGTCGCATCTTCCAACCGATGGCCCTGTCGGTCACCGCCGCCTTGATTGGCTCGCTGATTTTCTCGCTCACGCTCGTGCCGCTGCTGGCGTACTGGATGCTGCGCAAGGGCTTGCCGCACTCGGACAACCGGCTGCTCACCGGGTGCAAGCGCGTGTACCTGCCGGTGCTGGCGTGGGCCTTGGACAAGCCGCGCAAGGTGATGCTGATCGCCGGGGGCGCGTTTGCGCTGTCCATCGTGGCGGCCACACGCCTGGGTTCCGAGTTTTTGCCCGAACTCAATGAAGGCACCTTCTGGGTCAACTGGGACATGCCCGCCAGCATCTCGCAACAAGAAGCATCGCAGGTGTTGCGCAAGGCGCGCACGCAACTGCTCAAAATCCCCGAAGTTCGCACCGTGGTCTCGAAAGCGGGTCAACCCGAGGACGGCACCGACCCCAAAACCCTCAGCATGGCTGAGGTGTTTGTGGATGTGAAGCCGGTGGAAGAGTGGCGAAAGGGCCTCACGCGTGAGCAATTGATCGAGGAGATGGACTTTCAGCTCACCCGCATTCCTGGCATCGATCCGGCCTTCTCGCAACCGATTCGCGACAATGTGCTCGAATCGATCTCGCAGATCAAGGGGCAAATTGTGATCAAGGTGGCGGGTGACGACCTGGGAGAACTGCGCCGCACGACAGAGGCCTTGCAGCGAGAGTTCAGACAGGTCGCGGGCGTGCAACGTGCGGAGATTGACCGTCTGGGTGAGCTGCCGCAAATTCTGGTGGACATTGACCGCGAGCGCGCCTCGCGTCTCGGGCTGAATGTGGCGGATATCCAGGACGTGATCGAGACAGCCCTGGCCGGTCGCGCGGTGACCGACATCTGGGAGGGTGAGCGCCGCTACGCGGTCGCGGTTCGCATGCCCGAGCAACAACGCTCGCTCGAGCAACTGCCCAACATCACCATTCCCATCCCGGGCGGCGGTTACACCTCGCTGGCCTCGGTGGCCAACATCCGGCAGGCCGGCGGCGCCATGAACATTGCGCGCGAGGCCGGGCGCCGCACCATGGCCATTGGCGTGTTCATCAAGGGACGCGACATGGGCTCGGTGGTGGCCGACATGAAAGAGCGGGTGCGCAACAAGGTGTTGATTCCGGCGAACTACTCGCTCAACTGGTCCGGCGAGTTCGAGAACCAGGAACGCGCCATGCAGCGCCTGAGCGTGGTGGTGCCGATCTCGCTGTTGCTGATTTTTGTGTTGCTTTTCAACGCCTTTGCCTCGGTGAAGTCGGCCTTGCTCATCCTGGTGAACGTGCCACTGGCCTTGATCGGTGGCTTCATCGCGCTGTGGGTGTTCCACATTCCACTTTCGGTCTCGGCGGCCATTGGCTTCATTGCGCTGTCGGGTCAGGCGGTGCTCAATGGCGTGGTGATGCTGACCGTGTTCCAGCAGTTGCGCAACGCCGGCATGAGCGTGATCGACGCCGTCAAGCAAGGCTCCGAGCAGCGTTTGCGCACGGTATTGATGACAGCCATGCTGGCCGCGCTGGGCTTGCTGCCCATGGCCTTGAGCCATGACATTGGTTCGGAAACTCAACGCCCGCTGGCCATGGTGGTGATCGGCGGCTTGGTGACAGCCACCTTGCTGACCTTGATTGTGCTGCCCGTGCTGTATGTGGCGTGGTTCTCGCCCAAGTCCAACGGCACGAGCGGTCAAGCGTCTGTCACATCGGCTTGAGCGCACGGGTCGCTCGAGCGCCGCACTCAAGGTGTGGCGCTTGAGGACCCTCGCCAGCGCCTGAGCAACAAAGCGTTGGCCATCACGCTGACCGAGCTTAGCGCCATCGCCGCACCCGCCACCAACGGGCTCAAATACCCCAGGGCGGCGAGCGGAATGCCCGCCGTGTTGTAGGCAAAGGCCCAAAACAGATTTTGCCGAATCTTGCGCACCGTTCGATCGGACACGTCGAGCGCGTCGGCCACCAAGCGCACATCGCCCCGCATGAGCGTGATGCCCGCGGTGTTCATCGCCACCTCGGTTCCCCCCCCGGGGTTGGCCATGGCCATGCCCACATCGGCAGCCGCCAGGGCGGGGGCATCGTTGATGCCGTCCCCCACAAAGGCCACGACGCGTCCTTGCGCGCGCAAGTGTGCCACCTGCGCCGCTTTGTCGGCTGGCAACACAGGCGCCAGCACTTCGTGGTCCTGCAAGCCCAATCGGCGGCCCATGCTGCGCGCGGCGCCCAGGTTATCCCCCGAGATCATCAGGACCTGCAAGCCGCGCTCGCGCAGCGCTTGAAGGGCTTGCAAGGCCTCGGGCTTGGGCGCGTCCTCAAACGCGAACAAGGCCCGCACCTTGAGGCCATCCGGCTGCTGCTCGGCCAGCAACGACACCGTATAACCTTGGGACATGGCCTGATCTGCGGCCGCTACCCACTCGAGTGGGGTGGTGGCGTTGAGGTTCTCGAGCGTATCCCCCTCCGCATGCGGGTTGTCGTTCATCCGCAACGCCTCTTCTGGCTGATAGAGGCTTTGTATCCAGCTCAGACTGCCCATCACCAGCCGTCGGCCGGACACCAGGCCTTGCGTGCCCCGGCCTGCGACGGCCTCCACCGCATTCGCGGTTTGGAGGACAAGCCCTTGCCCACGTGCGTGCTGGATCACGGCGCGGGCCAGCGGGTGCTCGCTGCCCGACAGCAAGCTGGCGGCCAGCATGAGCCCGTCGTTTGGCGTAGGCTCGCTCGTGAACGGCTGGTAATGGGTCAGTTGCGGATGGCCTTGCGTGAGCGTGCCCGTCTTGTCGAACGCCACGGTGTTCACCCGGTGCGCAATCTCCAGCGCCTGCGCGTCACGAATCAATATCCCGCGTTGTGCCGCCACACCGGTCCCCGCCATGATGGCCACCGGCGTGGCCAGACCCAACGCACAAGGACAAGCAATCACCATCACCGCCACCGCATGGATCAAGGCCGTGGGCAGGTCGGCGCCCAACCCGGCCCACGCCAGGCCCGTCAGAACAGAGAGCACCATCACCACCGGCACAAACACCGCCGACACCTGATCCACCAAACGTTGAATCGGCGCCTTGGCCGCTTGCGCATCCTCAACCCATCGAATGATGCGCGCGAGCACCGACTCGGCACCCACGGCCGTTACCTGAATGACCACGCGGCCGTCGCCATTCACACTGCCTCCCGTCACAAGGGCTCCCGCCTGCTTGACCACCGGCACGGATTCCCCGGTGAGCATGGATTCATCCACCTGCGTGCGGCCTTCGAGCACACGCCCATCCGCGGGCACGCGCTCGCCCGGTCGCACCGACAGACGATCGTTCACCATCAACTCCGCCACGGGCACATCGTCCTCGCCCAGCGCGGTGATGAGATGCGCACGCTCTGGGCGCAGTGCTTGCAGTGAGCGAATGGCCGCTGTGGTCTGCACCTTGGCCCGGGTCTCCAACCACTTACCCAGCAGCACCAACGTGATCACCACCGCCGAGCCCTCGAAGTACAGGGACACAGGCTCTCCCGGCGAGGCACGCCACCACAACCAGGTCGACAAAGCCCAGCCCGCCGTGGTGCCCAGCGCCACCAAAACATCCATGCCCGCGCTGCCGCTGGTGATCGCGTGCCACGTGCCACGGTAAAACCGCGCACCCAGCCCAAACTGCACCGGTGTCGCCAGCAGAAACTGCCACAGTGGGGTCAGCATCCAGTGCCGACCCAGCACATCGCCCAGCATAGGCAGGATCAGGGGCGCGCACAGAAGCAATCCCAGCGCGACCGGCCCAACGCCTTGCCAGGTTGAGCCGGCGTCGGGCAAGGCGGCGGTTTCACGCGCCACGTAACCCGCCGCACGCACCGCACGGCGAAGCTGTATCTCGTCACCCACCCCCTGGGCCCAGCGCACTTGTGCGGTTTCTGTGGCGAGGTTGACGGTGGCGTCCTCGACACCGGGCACTCGGCGCAACGCACGCTCCACCCGCGTGACGCAAGCCGCGCAAGTCATCCCCTCGATCCCGAGTTGGGTTGTCGTCTCTGTCTGCATTCTTCTTGCCCTTCGTACGTGCGAGGCGTGCGAATAACGATACCATTCCTGGCTGCAGGTGTCGTTGCGCCAACGCAAACTGTCTGCGTGCGGGGTGCTCTCGCCGCCTCATCACCACCCAGGAGGTGTTTTCATGAAACAAGCATTCCATGTGCAGGGCATGACCTGTGGTCATTGCGAAATGGCGGTCAAGCGCGCCGTGTTGCAACTCGATCCTGCCGCACAGATTCAGATCGACCGCGCTCAGGGCCATGTTGAAGTGGAGAGCCAGCAACCCCGCGAGGCCCTGGCACACGCCATCGCGGAAGAAGGGTATCAGGTGTCATGACGCAAACGGTCACACAAGCCCGCAGTTTGGAGCGTCTGGTGCGCGGGCAAGACACCTCGGATGGCGCTGGCGTCAAGCTCAAGCGCGTACTCACCCACGATCTGCAACAACGGCTTGACCCCTTCCTCATGCTGGACGCTTTTAGTAGCGACAAACCCGGCGACTACATCGCTGGATTTCCCGACCATCCGCACCGCGGGTTCGAAACCGTGACCTACATGATTGCGGGTCGTATGCGACATCGCGACAGTGGTGGTCATGAAGGCTTGCTGGAAAACGGCGGGGTGCAATGGATGACCGCCGGGCGCGGTTTGGTGCACAGCGAGATGCCCGAACAGGAAGAAGGGGTGATGGAGGGCTTTCAGCTGTGGCTGAATTTACCCAGCCAACGCAAGATGTGCGACCCCTGGTATCGTGATATCCCCTCCAGCGAGATTCCTGAAGCCCACTGGCCCGGAGGACTTCGCGTGCGTGTCATCGCAGGCTTCTATGCAGGCGTGGCTGGCGCTATCTCGCGCGAACAGACCGAGCCGCTCTACCTGGATGTGCATTTTGAAGGGGCTCACGAAGCGGCGGCGTTGTCACACGCCCTGCCCGCGCACCACAACGCATTGGTCTACCCCTACCGCGGGGCGCTGGAGGTGTGTGGCGCAACCGGTTCACAGTCTGTGCCCCAGGCTCACATGGGCGTGTTGCGCAATGAGGGCGACGGGCTGGTGTTGCGCGCGGCCAGCGGCACGCGGGCCATCGTCATCGCGGGTTGTCCCTTGAAAGAGCCTATCGCGCAGTATGGTCCATTTGTGATGAACACGCGAGAGGAGTTGATGCACGCGGTGGAGGATTTCCGCGCGGGTAAGTTCGTGTAAAACGCGACAGCTCTCTTACGCGCGTGGGTGTCGATTGTTCACACGTCGATATTCGCCGCACGCAAGGCATTGGACTCGATGAACACACGACGCGGCTCAACCTCGTCACCCATCAGCATGGTGAACACGCGATCGGCTTCAATGGCATCGTCGATTTGCACCCGCAACAAGCGTCGCACAGCCGGGTCCATGGTGGTTTCCCACAACTGCTCGGGGTTCATCTCGCCCAGGCCCTTGTAGCGCTGACGCGCAGTGGCTTGTTCGGCCTGCGCAATCAGCCAGCGCATGGCCTGACGGAAATCACTCACTCGCTCCTGCTTGGCCTTCTCGCCGTCTCCACGTGACACGCGCGCGCCCTCAGACAACAAGCCTTTGAAGGTTTGTGCCGCTTCGGCCAACGCCGCGTAATCGGCGCCGTGTACAAAGTCCTGGGTGATCACGCTGCTTTTGACGTTGCCGTGATGTCGGCGGCTGATGCGCAGCAGCGGCTTGTCACTGCGCGCATCAAACTCGCCGGCCACTTCGCTGCTGCTGCCCATCTCATTGAAATAGGCCTGCATGGCGTTGGCCGAGGCTTCTGCCTGTTCCACGGTGTCGAGGTTGAGGGCCACACCGTCAGCGATAGCGCGCAAGGCCTCAAGGTCCATGAAAGCACTGAGGCGATCAATGACCGACTCTGCCAATTGGTGCTTGCGCGCCAACTCAGCCAGCGTGTCGCCATCCAGTTTGCGTGATGTGTTGCCACCGGTGTCGATACTGGCATCCTTCAAGGCCACGCGAATCAGGAACTGGTCCAGGGCCGACGCGTCCTTGAGGTACTGTTCTTCGCGTCCCACTTTGACCTTGTACAACGGCGGTTGCGCGATGTAGATGTGTCCGCGCTCGACCAGCTCGGGCATTTGGCGGTAGAAAAAGGTGAGCAGCAACGTGCGGATGTGGGCGCCGTCCACATCGGCATCCGTCATGATGATGATGCGGTGGTAACGCAGCTTGTCGATGTTGAAATCATCGGTCCCTGACTTGCCCGACTCTACCGACGCACGACCGATGCCTGTGCCCAGTGCGGTGATGAGGGTGAGAATCTCGTTGCTGGTGAGCAGTTTTTCGTAGCGGGCTTTCTCCACGTTGAGAATCTTGCCGCGCAACGGCAGGATGGCCTGAAACTTTCGGTCACGCCCCTGCTTGGCCGAGCCGCCAGCAGAGTCCCCCTCGACGATATAGATTTCGCACAAAGCCGGGTCTTTTTCCTGACAGTCGGCCAGCTTACCAGGCAAGCCCATGCCATCGAGCACCCCTTTGCGCCGCGTCATCTCCCGTGCCTTGCGCGCCGCTTCGCGGGCACGCGCTGCGTCAACAATCTTGCCGCACAAAATCTTGGCGTCATTGGGTCGCTCTTGCAGATAATCCGTCAAGGCTTTGGCCACGATATCTTCCACCGGCGCACGCACTTCGCTGGACACCAGCTTGTCCTTGGTCTGGCTACTGAACTTGGGCTCAGGTACCTTGACCGAGAGCACACAACACAGTCCTTCGCGCATGTCGTCACCGCTGACCTCGACCTTGGCTTTCTTGGCGAGTTCGTGTTCTTCGATGTACTTGTTGATGACGCGCGTCATGGCTGCACGCAAACCCGTCAGGTGCGTCCCTCCATCGCGTTGGGGAATGTTGTTGGTGAAGCACAGCACGTTTTCGCTGTAGCCGTCGTTCCATTGCATGGCGACTTCAACCCCAATGCTGGTGCCGGGAATCCCGCCATAGGTGTCGGCTGCACGCTCACCCATGGCATGAAACACATGGGGGTGCAGCACTTTCTTGCCGCCATTGATGAACTCGACAAAGCCTTTGACGCCGCCAGCGCCCGAGAAGTCATCGGCTTTGCCAGTCCGTTCATCGGTCAGACGAATGCGAACGCCATTGTTAAGAAAGCTCAACTCACGCAGGCGTTTGCTGAGAATCTCGTAGTGGAAGTCGGCGTTTTGCGTGAAGATGTCGGTGTCTGGCAGGAAGTGAACCTCTGTCCCGCGTTTTTCGGTGTCACCCGTGACTTTCATCGGCGAAACGTCCACACCCTCGACGACTTCTACCAATCGATGTTGAACAAAGCCCCTCGCAAACTCCAATGCATGCACTTTGCCTTCACGACGCACGGTCAAGCGCAGCCATTTGGACAAGGCGTTTACACACGACACCCCCACACCGTGCAGACCGCCTGAAACTTTGTAGCTGTTCTGGTTGAACTTGCCGCCCGCGTGCAATTCGGTCAATGCTATTTCCGCAGCACTGCGCTTGGGCTCGTGCTTGTCGTCCATCTTCACACCCGTGGGTATCCCACGACCGTTGTCCTTGACGCTGATGGAGTTGTCCGAATGGATGATGACCTCGATGTCATCGCAATGACCTGCCAAGGCTTCGTCGATAGAGTTGTCCACGACTTCAAACACCAGGTGGTGCAAACCCGTGCCATCGGAGGTATCGCCGATGTACATGCCTGGCCGTTTGCGAACAGCCTCCAGACCTTCCAGAATCTGGATAGAGCCTTCCCCGTAGGCATCTGCTGCGGGAACGGGCTCGGAAGACTGAGGTTCGTTGGGTAAGCTCATACTACTTTCTCAAGACCTGACAAGCGCAGGTCCTTGTGATATTCGGGAACAGACAGTGCAAGAGGCACTCAGATACGCATGGGCATCACCACATACTTGAAGCTGGACTGCTCGGGAATGGTGATCAGCACCGAACTGTTGGAATCCGCCAGGTCCATGCGGACCATGTCCTGTTCCATGTTCGTCAGCACATCGATCAGATAGGTCACGTTGAATCCGATCTCGATGGCATCACCACCGTAGTCAATTTCAAGTTCATCCACCGCCTCTTCCTGCTCGGCGTTGTTGGAAGCCACACGCAGCAAACCCGGCTCCAGATTGAGGCGGACACCTTTGAATTTTTCGCTGGTCAAAATCGCGGTGCGTTGCAAGCACGCCAACAATGGAACGCGCCCCAGGGTGATGGTGTTCTTGTGGTTCTTGGGAATGACACGGTTGTAGTCGGGAAACTTGCCCTCGACCAACTTGGTAACAAACTCCATCCCATCAAAAACAAACTTGGCCTGGTTGTTGGCAAACTGCATGTCAATGGCACCTTCCTTGTCGCTCAGGAGGCGCAACATTTCCAGCACGGTTTTTCGCGGCAAGATCACTTCCTGGCGCGGAACCTCAACATCCAGTGTGGCACTGGCATAGGCCAAGCGGTGGCCATCGGTGGCCACCAAACTCAGTTGTTTGCCTTCTGCCACGAACAAAATGCCATTGAGGTAGTAGCGGATGTCATGCACCGCCATGGAAAACGACACCTGTTGCAGCAAACCCTTGAGGGTTTTTTGCGGCACACTGAACACAGGACCAAAGTTGGGCGATTCCTGAACCAGTGGAAAATCTTCCGCGGGCAAGGTTTGCAGGGTGAAACGGCTTTTGCCACCTTTGAGCACCAATTTGTTTTGGCTGGACTCCAGACTCACTGTCTGGTCGGCCGGCATGGACCGCAAAATGTCAATCAGTTTGCGAGCACCCACCGTGGTACTGAACTGACCTGCATCACCGCCAAGATCTGCATGGGTGCGTATCTGAATTTCCAGATCGCTGGTGGTCAGTTGCAAGCTGGACCCTGATTTTCGAATCAACACATTGGCCAACACGGGCAATGTGTGGCGGCGTTCCACGATGCCGGAGACGGACTGCAACACAGACAGCACGCGATCCTGGGTGGCTTTCAATACGATCATGTCAACCTCTTGATGTCATTGATTTAATTAGGAGTAGTAGGTAAGGCCGGCGTTACTCTGTGGAAAACCATATTTTCCTCTTTTTTTTCAACAACTTGACGGGTTTGAAAGGGTGTGGGCACCCCTGCTTCGGTGATGTACCACCCATGGGGATAACTCGAAGAAATCACCCCCACCTGTGGACAAGTGTGTCGTTGTTGGAAATTCATGCACAGGGTTATTCAGGTGTCGTTTTTTTTAGCCCTTGAGGGTTTGCTCGAGGATGTGAAGTTGTTGATTGAGCTCGGCGAGTTGCTGACGTTCGCCCCCGATTTTGCGGACGGCATGCAAGACGGTTGTGTGGTCACGACCGCCGAACAATTCTCCGATTTCGGGCAAGCTTTTCTGGGTCAGTTCTTTGGCCAGGTACATCGCAATTTGACGTGGCCGGGCAATCGAGGCGGGCCGTTTCTTGGAATACATGTCGGCCACTTTGATCTTGTAATAGTCGGCGACGGTTTTCTGGATATTTTCAACCGATATTTGGCGGTTCTGGATGGAGAGCAGGTCCCGCAGCGCATCCCGGGCGAGTTGGATCGAAATCTCTTTTTGGTTGAACCTGGAATACGCCAGGATCTTGCGCAATGCCCCTTCGAGTTCACGCACGTTGGAACGAACGTTTTTGGCGACAAAAAAGGCCACCTCTTCGGGCATGTCAGCCCCTTCTGCGCGGGCCTTGCTCATCAAAATGGCCACGCGCATTTCCAGTTCTGGCGGCTCGATCGCGACGGTCAAGCCAGAATCGAACCGCGACACCAGGCGTTCATGAATGTCGGTCAAACCTTTGGGATAGGTGTCGCTGGTCATCACGATGTGTGATTTTTTGGCCAACAGCGCTTCAAAGGCATTGAAGAATTCTTCTTGTGTACGTTCCTTGTTGGCAAAGAACTGCACATCGTCAATCAACAACAAATCCAGCGAGTGGTAGTGGTGCTTGAACTCGTCAAAGGTTTTGCGTTGATAGGCTTTAACCACATCTGAGACAAACTGTTCCGCATGGATGTAGAGAACTTTGGCATCGGGGCGTTGGGCCAATAAAGCATTGCCAACCGCATGCACCAGGTGAGTTTTTCCCAAACCCACGCCACCATAGATGAACAGCGGGTTGTACAAATGGCCCGGCGAATTGGCGACATGGGTGGCCGCCGCTCGTGCCATGCGATTGGCAGAGCCTTCCACCAAGGTGTCAAAGGTGAGTGCTGAATTGAGCCGTGAACGAAACCCCGCGCCCACGCCATCGTCCGCCAGGGGCGTGATGTCAAGTATGGGTTCTTGCTCGGGAGAGACCCGTGACAGAGCTGATTTAACAGGAGTCTCGCGCTGAGCAAGCACTAACTCTACTTGGACGGGTTGCCCGTTCATCTGGCTCAGCAACTGAACCATGCGTTGGACATACTGGGCACGAATCCAGTCCAGTTTGAAGCGGTTTCCCACGGTGATACGCACACCGGACAAGTCAGGCGTGACCTCGGCTTGCAAGGGGCGAATCCAGGTGTTGAATTGCTGTTCGGGCAACTCCTGGGCCAACTGGTCCAGGCAGGATTGCCACAGCGCATCACCCGGCTCGGGCGAGTCAGCGGAGAGAGCGGAAGGGGGAAAAAAACCAGAATTCATGCAGATCAGGACTGTGGACAGTGTGCACTGAAAAAGCCTGTGGCAGGACTTTATCAAAAATTTATCCACAGCTCGTTGCGGGCCATTCTAAGTAGGATTTCAGGGGTTTTGGAAAGGCCCTGCCAGTTTTTTGCGATAATGATGGGTTTCCCTGATAAAACCCTTTTGAAAAGAATCGAGGTTCTGCCATGAAGCGCACCTACCAACCCTCCAAGACTCGCCGAGCCCGTACCCATGGTTTTCTGGTTCGCATGAAGACCCGTGGGGGTCGCGCCGTGATCAATGCGCGCCGTGCCAAGGGCCGCAAGCGTCTGGCGGTTTAATTCTCAGTCAGTCCCCTTGGCAACCGTGCCCCTGTGCCCGTCCCACCAGACGCGGACTCGGCGCATCGCCTGGTTGCAGGGTGGACTTGCGGAACGTGGACCACTTGCGCCATCGCGCCGATTTTCAAGCGGTGATGGCGGCCGAGGTGGTGTCGCGAACGCCGCACTTTGTGTTGCACCGACGTTTGGCCAGCCCCACGCTGACCATGCCTGGGACAGACGCCATGGACCCCCCCCCAGACGTCCTTCTAGGAAGGTCCCGTGTCGGTGCCGTCTTGCCCAAGCGCCTGGCCCGTCGTGCGGTTACCCGCAATGCCTTGAAGCGCCAAATCTACAACGTCATGACCGCGTTTGAGAGCCGTCTGCCCCTGGGTGACCATGTGGTGCGATTGCGAGCACCCTTTGATCGTGGACAATTTGTCAGCGCCACCTCTGCCCAGCTCAAACAGGCAGCCCGCCTCGAACTGGAACAATTGTTGTCACGGGTGGTGCAACCATGATGCAACGCGTGTTGATGCGACTGGTTCAAGGCTATCGGTTGCTGCTGAGTCCCTGGCTGGGCAGTGCGTGTCGTTTTGAGCCCACCTGTTCTGTGTACGCGCTGCAAGCGCTGGCGTTGCATGGGGCAGCGCATGGCTCCTATCTCACCTTGCGCCGACTGGGTCGTTGCCATCCCTGGTGTGAGGGCGGTCATGATCCCGTTCCTGGTGCCACGCTTTCTGGCCCTCTCATGCCTTCCGGTCCGTCCCAGGACCCCCTCTCCCTGAAGAAATCGACATGAACGACATTCGCCGCACTATTCTGTGGGTGGTTTTTGGGTTTTCCATGGTGCTGCTGTGGGACCAATGGCAAATCTACAACGGGCACAAGGCCACCTTCTTCCCAGCACCGCCTGTCAAGTCGGAAGCGCCGGCAGGCGCGACCCCGGCCAACACAACTGGGGTGCCAGGCGCAGCAGGCGTTCCGTCGGCGACTAGCACAGCCACACCCCAAGCGGTGCCTGGTGGCGCCCCAAGCGAGACCACCAAGAGCGCGCGTGAGGTGATCGAGGTTGAGACCGATGTACTCAAGCTGCGCTTGGACAGTGAGGGCGGCTCGGTGTTGCGCGCTGAACTGCTCAAGCATGCCGATGTTCACCACGCGGGTCAACCCGTGGTGCTGCTGGATGAAAGCCGCGAGCGGGTGTATCTGGCGCAATCGGGGCTGATTCCGGGAGCCGGCGCCCCCACGTTGCCCACACACAAAACACCCATGACCCTCACCTCCCAGGAGCGGCGGTTGGCCGATGGCGCCAAAGAACTCAAACTGCGATTTGAGTCCGCCAGCGTCAATGGGGTCAAGCTGGTCAAAACCTATCTGTTGCGCCGCGGCGCCTACGACATCACCATTGAGCACGAAGTGATCAACCAGAGCGCTACTGCCGTCGCGCCGCAGTTGTATGTGCAACTGGTCCGTGATGGCAACAAGCCCGAGGGCGAGTCGTCCTTTTATTCCACCTTCACCGGACCGGCCGTCTACACGAATGCCAAGAAATACCAGAAGGTCGAGTTCAGCGACATCGAGAAAAACAAAGTCGAGATGGAAAAGCAGAGCCAGGATGGCTATGTGGCGATGGTGCAGCACTACTTTGCGAGTGCCTGGTGGTTACCCAACAACCTGCAACGAGACCTCTTTGCCCGCAAGATCGACAACAACCTGTATGCCGTGGGCATGATTGCGGCCTTGCCCTCCCTTGAGGCGGGCAAGAGCCAGACGCTGGCGGCGCACTTGTTTATCGGCCCGCAGGAAGAGCACAACCTCGAGGCTCTCTACCCGGGCCTGGAGCTGGTCAAGGACTACGGTTGGCTCACCATCCTCGCCAAACCGCTGTTCTGGCTGCTCGATCAGCTCAATGACCAGTTGCACAACTGGGGGTGGTCGATTGTGGCGCTGGTGTTCCTGCTCAAGATCGCTTTTTACTGGCTCAATGCGCAGGCCTATCGCAGCATGGGCAAGATGAAGGCCATCAACCCGCGCATCATGGAAATGCGTGAGCGATTGAAGGACAACCCGCAGCAGATGCAGGCGGAGATGATGAGAATCTACCGCGAGGAGAAGGTCAACCCCATGGGCGGTTGTCTGCCCATTGCCATCCAGATCCCGGTGTTCATTGCGCTGTACTGGGTGCTCTTGTCCACCGTGGAGATGCGCAATGCGCCGTGGATTGGATGGGTCAACGACCTGGCGGCGCCCGATCCGTTCTTCATCTTGCCGGTGTTGATGACCCTCTCCACCATGCTGCAGACATGGCTCAACCCCACGCCGCCGGACCCCATTCAGGCCAAGATGATGTGGATCATGCCGCTGGCCTTCAGCGTGATGTTCTTCTTCTTCCCCGCCGGACTGGTGCTGTATTGGCTGACCAACAACATCCTGTCCATTGCCCAGCAGTGGATGATCAACAAGCAACTGGGTGTGTTGAAGTGAGGTCATGATCGACCGCACGGCCCCCATCATTGCTATTGCAACCGCCCCCGGGCGGGGGGCCGTGGGGATCGTGCGAGCCAGTGGCGCGGGTCTCGCGCCCTGGGCTCGGGTGCTGTGTCAACGCGATCTCAGGCCTCGTGAGGCCACCTTGGTGCCGATCCGTGACGGCTATGGGCGCATCATCGATCAAGTGATTGCCCTCTTCTTTCCGGGGCCGCACAGCTACACCGGTGAAGATGTCCTTGAATTGCAAGCCCATGGGGGCCCGGTGGTGTTGCAGCTGATCCTGCAGCGCTGCCTGGAGGTTGCGCAGCGAGCGTCGGCAAGCCGTGAAATGTCCCGCGAGCCATGGCCAAGTCCGTGGCTGCCGCACCTGCGCATGGCCCGACCGGGCGAGTTCACCGAGCGCGCCTATCTCAACCAGAAACTGGATCTTGCCCAAGCCGAAGCCGTGGCTGATTTGATCGATGCCAGCACGGAGGCGGCAGCCCGCAGCGCAAGCCGTTCACTGGAGGGGGCGTTTTCACGCGAAGTCCAGGCGCTGCAAGAAGGCTTGACGCATTTGCGCATGTTGGTTGAAGCGACGTTGGACTTCCCGGAAGAAGACATCGATTTTCTTCAGCAAGCCGACGCGCGGGGCCAGCTCGACAGCTTGGCCGCGCAGTTGCAACAGTTACAGGCGCGAAGTCGACAGGGCCGTTTGCTGCGGGAAGGTATCCGGGTGGTGATTGCCGGTCAACCCAATGCAGGCAAAAGCTCGCTGCTCAACGCCCTGGCTGGGGCTGAACTCGCCATCGTCACACCGCAGGCCGGCACCACGCGCGATGTCATTTCGCATGTGCTGCAAATCGAGGGCGTACCGCTGCATGTCATCGATACAGCCGGATTGCGCGCACCCGATTCACCCGGCGTAGACGAGGTAGAGCGTATCGGTATCGAGCGCGCGTGGGGACAGATTGCACAAGCAGATGCCGTGGTGTTTCTGCACGACCTGACCCGTCAGCCGCTGGCCGATTACCAAGCCGTGGATGCACAGCTTGAGGCCGATTTTGCCCGCACCGTGAGCGCTCAGATCCCGGTGCTGCATGTGTGGAACAAATGCGATGTGGTGGCACCACCGGCACAGACAGTTGAGGCGGCGGCGTTGTACGTGTCGGCGCACACGGGGGAGGGTCTGCAAGCATTGCGATCGCGATTGCTCGAGATAGCCGGCTGGCAATCCTCACAAGCCGAAGGCGTATTCATGGCGCGCGAGCGGCATTTGCAAGCGTTGGCACATGTGCAACAGCATGTGCACAGCGCGCAAGATATTCTTCAACAAACACAACCGGCATTGGATGTGCTGGCCGAGGAGTTGCGTCTGTCTCAGCAGGCTCTGTGCAGTATCACGGGGGAGTTCACCGCCGACGATTTGCTGGGTGTGATCTTTTCTCGCTTTTGCATCGGCAAGTGAGGCGCAGGGGCCACCCTCAGCCTTTGAGCAATTTATCCTGAGCCAACTCCAGGGGTGCAGGTCGACCAAATAGCACCAGGGTATCGCCCCCCTCCAGCGGGCGTTGTTCATCGATCTCGTGTGTGGTGGCGCCGTTGTCCGCACGCCATTGCAACACCTCCACTTGCAGGGCGTGCAAGGCCAACTCGTCCAGCGTGCGTCCCACGGAATAGGCCCCCAGGGGCAAGGTGACGCTGCTCAGACGTTCCTCCTCCATCTCTTCCAGTGTGTCGTCATCCCCGCCGTGGAAATAGCCACGCAGCAATTGGTAACGCGCTTCGCGCTGCGCCTGCACCACGCGTAACACACGACGCATGGGCACACCCACGAGAGCCAGCGCATGACCCGCCAGCATCAAGGTACCCTCCACCGTTTCGGGCACCACCTCGGCGGCCCCGGCCTGGCGCAGCACATCGAGATCGCGCTCATCCGGGGTGCGCACAATCACCGGCACTTGGGGCGCGTGTTCGCGCACATGGGCCAGCACCTTGAGTGCCGAGGGCGTATCGTGGTAACTCACCACCACCGCGGCAGCGCGCGCCAGGCCCGCCGCCATCAGGCTGGGCAGACGCGCAGCATCTCCAAACACCACACTGTGCCCCGCGGCGGCGGCTTGACGAACCCGGTCCGGGTCAAGGTCCAGCGCCATGTAGGCGATGTGCTCTTGACCCAACAAACGCGCCAATTGCTGTCCACTGCGTCCATAGCCACAGATGATCACATGTGACTGGCTGCGAATGGCGCGTGTGGCGATCTGGGTCAGTTGTACCGATTGCATCATCCACTCGTTGGCCACCACCTTCAACACAATGCGGTCGCTGAACTCCACGATGAAGGGGGTGGCCAGCATGGACAACACCATGGCGGCCAGCACCGGGCTCATCCACTCGGGCGCAATGAGCGAATGATGCGCACCCAGCGACAGCAACACAAACCCGAACTCACCGGCCTGCGCCAGAAACAAACCTGTGCGCAGTGATACCCCGGGTGTTGCACCCAGGGCACGCGCGAGCACGGTCACCAGCAGCGCCTTGGCCAACACGGGCAGCAGGGTGAGCAACAGCACCAGCCCCCAATGCTCCCACACCGACCACCAGTCCAGCTTCATGCCGATGGTGATGAAAAACAAGCCCAGCAACACATCGTGAAACGGACGGATATCGGTTTCCACCACATGCTTGTACTCCGTCTCGGCGATCAGCATGCCCGCCAGGAAGGCCCCCAAGGCCAGGGACAGGCCGGCGTGCTCGGTGAGCCAGGACAAGCCCAAGGTGATGAGCAGCAGGTTGAGCATGAACAGCTCATCGCTCTTTCGCCTGGCCACCACGGTGAGCCAGGCGCGCATGACCCGTGGCCCACCCCACAGCAGCACACCCACCAGCACCGCTCCCTTGAGCAGGGCGACGCCCAGCGTGATCAGCAAATCCGCGTCGGCAGGCGCAGCCAGCGCCGGGATCAGCACCAGCAAAGGCACCACCGCCAGATCCTGGAATAACAGCACACCCATGACCCGCTGCCCATGTTCAGAGGACAGCTCCAGCCGATCCGACAGGAGTTTGGCCACAATGGCCGTGCTCGACATCGCCAACGCCGCCCCCAGGGTGATGGCCGCCTGCCAGCTCAGATCCCAGGGTTGGCCGAGCCAGACCATGGCGCTGCTGAGGGCCACATGGCCCAGCAAAGTGCCCAGCAGGGTCAGGACCACCTGCCCCAGTCCCAGACCAAACACCAGGTGCTGCATGCTGCGCAGTTTGGGCAGGTTGAACTCCAGCCCAATCACAAACATCAGGAACACCACCCCGAACTCGGCCAAGTAGCTGACTCGCTGGGCATCGCCGGCCAGCGCCAATGCATGGGGACCTAGCACAATGCCCGCCACCAAATAACCCAGCATGGCTGGCAACTTGAGCAGCCGAAACAGCACCACCGCCAGCACGGCCGCCAACAGGTACAGCAAGGCAAGGTCTAGGGACGTCATCGGTGGCATCGTAATGCCATTCACCAAACCCCCAGGCGTTGTAGGCCTGGCGAGGGGGCCGACCCACCGTAAAATCGTCCCATGACGCAGCCCCTCTTATCACCTCTCGCACACGATGCGGGCGAACGAACGCTGGCCCTGGGGCGCGAGACCTTGAGTATCGAAGCGCAGGCCGTGGCCCAGTTGGTGGGCCGTGTCGGCCCGGGGTTTGTCAAAGCTGTGCACGCGATGTTGAACGTGCAAGGACGTGTGGTGGTGATGGGCATGGGCAAGAGTGGCCATGTGGGCCGCAAGACTGCCGCCACCTTGGCGTCCACCGGCACGCCCGCGATGTTTGTGCACCCGGCGGAGGCCAGCCACGGGGATTTGGGCATGGTGCAGGCCAATGATCTGGTGCTTGCCCTGTCCAACAGCGGCGAGAGCGAGGAGCTCTCGGCCATCCTGCCCGTGCTCAAACGTTTGGGTGTTACCTTGATTGCCATCACCGGTGGTGCAGACTCCACCCTGGCTCGCCACGCCGATGTCGTGCTCGACAGCAGCGTGGACAAAGAGGCGTGCCCGCTCAACCTGGCACCCACGGCCAGCACCACCGCGCAACTGGCTTGGGGCGATGCGCTGGCAGTGGCCTTGCTGGATGCGCGTGGATTCCGTGCGGAAGACTTTGCCCGATCGCATCCTGGAGGGGCGCTGGGTCGTCGCTTGCTGACGCTGGTGCGTGACGTGATGCGAGCCGGCGACCAGATTCCGCGTGTGAGCCCCGCGGCCAGTTTTGGACAACTCATGCAGGAGATGAGTGGCAAGGGCCTGGGCGCTTCGGCCGTTGTTGACGAGGCAGGTCGACCTCTGGGGGTGTTCACCGATGGCGACTTGCGCCGGCTGATCGAGACAGGGGCGGATTTGCGCGCCCTCACCGCGGCGCAGGTCATGCGACCGCACCCCAAAACGGTTCGCGAGGATGCGCTGGCGGCACAAGCGGTGGAGCTGATGGAGCATCACCGCATCAACAGTGTGCTGGTGGTGGACGAGCAGGGTGTGTTGTGTGGCGCACTCAACACGCACGATCTGATGCGAGCCAAGGTGATCTGATGACCCCGGTGCTGCACCATTCCCCCGAGCGGCTGCTGCTGGCTCAAGACGTGCGCGTGTTGTTTCTGGATGTCGACGGCGTACTCACCGATGGTGGTCTGCTCATGAGCGAGCACGGCGAGACGACCAAACGCTTTCACACGCTGGATGGCCATGGCATCAAGCTGTTGCAACGCTGTGGCACGCAGGTGGCGGTGATTACTGGGCGCGACAGTCCGGCCTTGCGCCTGCGCATAGCGCAGCTGGGCATCACGCAGGTGTACTATGGCACCGAGGACAAATTGCCGGCAGCGCAACGCACCCTGGAAGCGCTCGGACTGGACTGGTCGCAAGCCGCAGCCATGGGAGATGACTGGCCGGATGTGCCGGTGCTCAAACGCTGCGCCTTGGCCGTGGCGCCGCCCAACGCGCAGGCGGAGGTGCAAGCACTGGCGCACTGGGTGACGCCCCGAGCAGGCGGTCAGGGCGCAGTGCGCGATGTCTGCGACCTGCTGCTCATGGCGTCGGGGCACTATGCGCGCTTGTGGCGCGAGGTTCTGGCGTGAGTGCCTTTTCGATGGGCGCTTCACCGCCCGCGCTCACGCTGGGGCAGCGCGCGCGACGGGCGCTCGATCAGCTGGTGGCTTACTTGCCGGTGTTGCTCATGGGGGCGCTGGCTATGTTGACGTATTGGTTGGTGCGTCACACCCCTGAGCCCGTGGCTGTGCAAGAAACCCGTGCGGCCAATCATGTGCCCGACTATTTCATGCGCGATTTTTCGCTCAAGGTCTACACCCCCGATGGGCGGCTCGAGTCTCGCGTGCAAGGTGAGCATGCACAGCATTTTCCAGACACCGATACGCTGGAGGTAACTCGGCCTCGGTTGACCAAGCTCGATGAGTCTGGACGGGTCACCATTGCCATCGCTCAACAAGCCATCACCACGCCCGAGGGACAGCGTGTCGAACTCAAGGGACAGGTCGTGGTCCAGCGAGAGATGCCTGCGGATGCACAAGGGCGTCGCTCGCCGGCCCAGGAGTTACGCAGCGACTATCTGTTCATCGACCTCGAGCACGATCGCATGAGAACCGATCAACCCGTAGAAATACGGCGTGGCGCAGACCGCTTTTTGGCCGATGCGATGGACTATGACCATGAACTAGGCGTGACCCGGCTGACAGGACGCGTGCGCGCCGAGATACAACCGCGAACGACAGGACGCTCACCATAAAAAAAGCTCCCGAAGGAGCTTTTTGTCA
>RFTK01000051.1 GCA_009923505.1 Betaproteobacteria bacterium | reverse complement strand
CCTGGGTCTCTTGATGGCGGTATTTGCCACCACGTCCTTGGTGGCGCAGCGTCGGCTGAACCGCCTCGCTAAAAGACGGGGTTGAGTCGCCGCCGTATCGCTGTCCGACTCACGTAGGGCCTTTGTTGCGCGGACTTCTGCAGGGGGTTGTGGTGGCCCTGTTGGTGAGGCATGCGGGTAAGCCATAGCGCCGGGCTGCGCTGAACCTCGCTAGGCTTGGGCCTGGAGCCATCGTGGTGGTGGCAGGACGATGCCCATGACCTCTGACACCTCTGATCGTTTCTCCGCGCAAGATGTTTCTGCACACGTCGTCGCAGCACAACCCCTGCAACGCCGTCGCGTGCTCGCAGCGCTGGCCGTGGGCGCGGCTTCCTCGCCCCTGGCCTGGGCGCAAAGCAGCTCTGCCGCCAGTACCTGGCCCAACGCACGGCCCATTCGCATCGTGGTGGCCTTCCCCCCCGGAGGTCTGACGGATGCCTACGCTCGCCTGTATGCTGAACAACTCAGCGCACAACTCGGCGTCACAGCCGTCGTGGACAACAAACCCGGCGCTGGTGCGATCCTGGGCATTGACCACGTGGCCAAGTCGGCACCTGACGGCTACACCTTGCTCATGACCACCTCGGGTACCGTCTGGCAAAACCGTGTGCTGTACGCCAAGCTGCCTTACAACCTGGAGCGTGACCTCACCCCAGTGGCCAATTTCCCATCGGGTCCCTTGGTGGTGGGAGTGCCGGAGAAGCTGCCGGTGCGCACCATGCAAGAGTTCATCGCCTACGCGCGCAAACAACCGGTGTCGATGGGCACGTATGCGCCAGGCTCCTACCCGCACATGGTGGCCGATCAGTTGAACCGACAAAGCGGGACGCAAATTCAATCGGTGCACTACAAGGGCGAAGCCCCCATGTGGCTCGACCTGGCCGGCGGGCAAACGCAAATTGCGATCGGCAGCTACCAAGCGTTTACCGCGGTGCAAGCGCGCGGTGTGCGGCCCCTGGGCGTGACCGGTAGCTACCGCTCACCCCGCTTGCCCGAGGTGCAGACCCTGATTGAGCAGGGCGTTGACCCACGGCTCGTGGGCCTGGAAGGGGGTCTGCCCCTCATGGCACCGGCCGGCACCCCCGAGCCCATCCTGCAAGTCTTGTCCAAAGTGGCGGTGGAAGGTGCCAACACCCCGCGTGCGGCGCAACTGCGGGAGACGTTTGCCATTCCCAACAAGCCGGTCAACCTGGACGAGACCCGAACCGAGTGGGCGCGCGTGGTGCCCATCTGGGTCAAGCTGGCGGTCGATCTGGGCATCAAGCTGGATTGAACGGCACCCCATTGCGGCGCGCCAACTCCACAAACAAGCCCGCATGGTCCAGGTCGGCCATGCCGTGCTCAATGCCGCAGGCATACAACTGTTCAAGCAGCGCCGTGATGGGGGCTTGAAACCCGGTCTCGGCGGCGGTGGCCAGTGCGTTGCGCATGTCCTTCACCTGCACCGTCATGCGCGCACGCGGCGCAAAGTCGTGCTCCACCATGCGCTGCCCATGCACCTGCAGCACCCGGCTGTCGGCAAAGCCGCCGGTGATGGCCTCGCGCACCTTGGCCATGCTGGCCCCGCCGCGCTCACACAACAACAACGCCTCGGACACCGCACCAATGGTGATGCCCACAATCATCTGGTTGGCCAGCTTGGCGAGCTGACCCGAGCCGTGAGGACCTACGTGCGTGGCCCGGCCCATGACCGTCAGGATGGGCAACGCGTGTTCAAAGTCGTCTTCGTTGCCGCCCGCCATCATCACCAACGACCCGGCTTCGGCGCCTACCGTGCCCCCAGAGACGGGCACATCCAGATGACGTAGGCCCTGCGCCTCTAGCCGCTTGGCATGGTCGCGGGCTTCTGCGGGTTTGATCGACGCCATGTCGACCAGCAAGGCTCCCGGGCGCATCGACTTGACGACCCCGCCTTCAAAGAGCACATGCTCGGTGACGGGGCCGTTCTCCAGCATGCTGATGACCATGTCGGCTTGCGCGGCGGCCTCAGACGCTTGCGTGTGAATCTGCGCGCCCATCGGACGCAAGCGCTCGGCCTTGTCCGTGCTGCGGTTCCAGGCATGCACCGTGTAACCTGCCTCACACAGACGACGCGCCATGGGAAACCCCATCAGGCCGATACCAAGGAAGGCGATAGCAGGGGTGGTCATGCGCAGGTCTCCAGACATTGACAGGGGGAAATCATACTGAGGCCGCTGTCTATACACACGGGTTGGGTGGGCTTAGCGCTGTGAAAAGCTGGCTATAATCTAAGCCTTCCTTCTGACGAAGGAAATGGCCTCAGGAGATATAGCTCAGTTGGTGAGAGCGCGGGATTCATAACCCCGAGGTCGGTGGTTCAAATCCACCTATCTCCACCAAATATCCAAGGGACTGAATTTCTCAGTCCCTTTTTCTTTGCCCCGCAGGGCCAGTATTGGCGCGGTTTTCGCGTTTTGCCTCAACCTCTTTGCCTAAGAAATACGTTGATTTCGAGTTCTTGGGATACCTCTATTTGCGTGCTGCCGAAAAAGCGCTCGCGGCAATCCGGACCATGCTCGGGTGTAGTGTTCCGAGCTTTGGATTTTGTCCGTGCGGCGCATGGGGTGGAACCGAGAAGTATGCGTCGTTGAACGGAAGTTCTAAAACGTGTCTCAGGTCGAATTTTGTGTCGTAGCTTAGGCCTGCACTTTTATAGGCGGCAGGATGCTCGCGCTTTGCGACTCTGAACTCCCCACGGTATAGGCGATCCGTCTTTTGGCTGGCCCCATAGGCCACAATCACGAAGATCATGCCTTCGTCGTCCTCTTTAGTTGAAACGATGAGGCCTGGGCGTGGTTTCGGTTTTGGGTGAATGTTGTCGGGGAAGTGGCACCAGACGATTTCACCAGCCGCGGGTTCCGGCCACCAGCGCATCAGGCGTTTTCCACTTCAAACAGACTGCTGCGGAGGGTGCCGCCTTTGGCTTTGGGCGCAGATTTTTTAACCTGGCTGAGTTGGGCTTTGGTCAAGGCTCCCTCATCCGCTTCGTATTGCGGCAGAAACTTGGTAGCCAGCTCATGCAGGGCCAAGTGGATCACCTGCGTTTCGTCAACGCCCAGCACATCCGCTAGTCGTTTGGCTGTTGTGCGTGTCACGCCAGTTGCACTGTCTTGCGGGCGATAACGAAAGGCGATTTGGGCTGTAGCAGCTTTCATCCCCAGGCTCCTCGTGATTGGATATCTTAAAGATATCATGTGGGCTGGAAGCTGTCAACAGAACGTGGGAAGGCTTGGCGCTCGATGGGTCAAGAAACTGAAGTCATGGGCTAAGCCGGCCGGTAAACCCTTCGCAGCTCATCGGTGCTCAAGCTCCATCACGGCAAAATAGAGCAAGATCAGTCACTTTGCTCAGCAAACACCCCCATGCCCACCCCCCATATCCTCATCGTCGGCGGCGCCGGTTACATCGGCTCGCACCTACGACACGCCCGACGGCACCTGCATCCGCGACTACATCCATATCGAGGATCTGTGCTCCGCGCACTGGCTGGCCCTGCAGTCGCTCTTCAACGGGGCGGGCAGTCAGGCCTACAACCTGGGCAACGGCACCGGGTTTTCGGTGCAAGCGGTGATTGAGGCGGCTGAGCGTGTCACCGGGAAAGTCATTCCCGTCGTCGAAGGGGCCCGCCGCGCCGGCGACCCTGCTCGCCTGGTGGCCGACTCACGCCTGGCGCGTGAGCAACTGGGCTGGCAGCCTCAATTCGCGGCCTTGGACACCATCATTGGGCATGCATGGCAGTGGGAAGTGAAAAGCCGCTAACCCCTCACTCCACACTCACATTCACCTCATACCCATGCGATTTCAAGAGCGCATTGCGCTGCGCCTCGGCCAGGTCGGCCGCCACCATTTCGGCGCACATCTCTTGCACCGTGATCTCGGGCACCCAGCCGAGTTTGGCTTTGGCTTTTGAGGGGTCGCCCAGCAGGGTCTCCACCTCGGTGGGGCGGAAGTAGCGTGGGTCCACGCGCACCACGATGTCGCCCACCTTTAGGGCGGGTGCTTTTGAACCTTCAATGGAGGACACTATCGCCACCTCGTCCACACCAGCGCCTTCAAATCGCAGGGTGATGCCCAGCTCTGCAGCACTCCAGGCGATGAACTGGCGCACGCTGTACTGCACGCCGGTGGCAATCACAAAGTCCTCGGGCTGGTCTTGCTGCAGCATCAGCCACTGCATGCGCACGTAGTCCTTGGCGTGGCCCCAGTCGCGCAGGGCGTCGAGGTTACCCATGTATAAACACGCGTCCAAGCCCTGCGCCATGTTGGCCAAGCCACGCGTGATCTTGCGCGTCACAAACGTCTCGCCGCGGCGCGGTGATTCGTGGTTGAACAAGATGCCGTTGCATGCGTAGATGCCATACGCCTCACGGTAGTTCACCGTGATCCAGTAGGCGTACATCTTGGCCACCGCGTAGGGGCTGCGCGGGTAGAAGGGCGTGGTTTCCTTTTGCGGAATTTCCTGCACCAGGCCATAGAGCTCGGAGGTGGACGCTTGGTAAAACTTGGTCTTCCTCTCCAGCCCCAAAATACGGATTGCTTCCAAAATGCGCAAGGTGCCGATGGCGTCCACATCTGCCGTGTATTCCGGCGACTCAAACGACACCGCCACGTGACTCATGGCGCCGAGGTTGTAAATCTCATCCGGTTGCGTTTCCTGCACGATGCGAATCAAGTTGCTGGTGTCGCTCAGGTCGCCGTAGTGCAGCTTGAAGCGCGCGTTGTCCACGTGCGGGTCCTGGTAAATGTGGTCCACGCGCTGTGTGTTGAAGAGCGAGGCCCGGCGCTTGATGCCGTGCACCGTGTAGCCCTTCTCCAGCAGAAACTCGGCCAGGTACGACCCGTCCTGCCCGGTGATGCCGGTGATCAGTGCAACTTTGTTGGTATGACTCATGGTGGTGGTGCAGTGCCTGCGCTGGTGTGGTGTGTCGGGGGGTGACTTGCGTGTCGGGTGTTGACTCAAATGCCGTGGCTGAAACCGCTCACGCCTGGTGTTTCAAAAAATCTGCATAAGCCCGCTTCAACCCCTCGCGCAAGCCCACCGTGGGCTGCCACCCCAGGTCACGCAGGCGTTGGCTGTTCATCCACTTGCGCGGCGTGCCGTCGGGCTTGGTGGTGTCGAAGGTGATGGCGCCGGCATAGCCCACCGTCTCGCCCACCGCCAGGGCCAGTTCGCGGATGGTCACGTCGTCGCCATAGCCCACGTTGATGTGGCTCAACATGGGTTCGGTGTGCTGGTCGTACACCGCTTTGTCGAGGTTCATCACGTGCACGCTGGCAGCCGCCATGTCGTCTACGTACAAAAACTCACGACGCGGCGTGCCCGTGCCCCAAATCGCCACTGACGCCACCGCGCCCACCTTGGCCTCATGAAACCGGCGAATGAGCGCCGGGATGACGTGTGAATTCTCCGGGTGGTAGTTGTCACCGGGGCCGTAAAGGTTGGTGGGCATCACGCTGCGGTAGTCCACGCCGTGGTCTTCCATCGAGCCTGGACCGTACTGCCGGTTGTAGCTCTCGCAGAGTTTGATGCCCGCAATCTTGGCAATGGCGTAGGGCTCGTTGGTGGGCTCGAGCGTGCCGGTGAGGAGGGCATCCTCGCGCATGGGCTGTTCGGCCATCTTGGGGTAGATGCAGCTCGACCCTAAAAACAGCAACTTCTTCACGCCATTGCGAAACGCCGCGTCCACCACGTTGGCTTCCATCATCAGGTTCTGGTAAATGAACTCGGCCGGGTAGGTATTGTTGGCATGAATGCCGCCCACCTTGGCCGCGGCCAGGTATACCTGGTCGGGTTTCTCTGCGGCAAAGAAGGCGCGCACAGCGGCCTGGTCGGTCAGGTCGAGCTCGGCGTGGGTGCGTGTCACGATGTGGGGGTGCCCGGCGGCTTGCAAGGTACGCACAATGGCCGAGCCCACCATGCCCCGGTGACCCGCCACATAAATCTTGGGGGGCTTCACTTAAGTCTTTCGCCCGTAGTGGTCTTCAAAGCGCACGATATCGTCTTCGCCCAAGTAAGAGCCCGACTGCACCTCGATGATCTCCAGCGGTATCGTGCCCGGGTTGGCCAGGCGGTGCACCTCGCCCAGCGGGATGTAGGTCGACTGGTTCTCGGTCAGCATGAGCACCTTGTCACCATTGGTGATCTCGGCCGTGCCCGTCACCACAATCCAGTGCTCGGCGCGGTGGTGGTGCTTTTGCAAACTGAGCGACGCACCGGGCTTCACCTGAATGCGCTTGACCTTGAAGCGCCCGCCCTCGTCAATGCTGTCGTACCAGCCCCAGGGGCGGTGTACCTTGCGGTGCAGGATTTGCTCTTCGCGTCCCTGATCTGCAAGAGCCTTGACGATGTGTTTCACGTCCTGGCTGCGCGTGCGGTCTGCCACCAGCACGGCGTCTGGCGTTTCAATGACAATCAAGTCGTCCACCCCCACCAGGCTTACCAGGCGGCTGGTGGCGTGCACCAGGGTGTTGCGGCTGTCGGTGAAGAGCACATCGCCCACGTGGGCGTTGCCTGTGGCATCTTTCGGCAACACGTTCCATACCGCGTCCCAGGCGCCCAGGTCGCTCCAGCCGGCGTTGAGCGGCACCATCTTGATGGACAACCCCGCGCCGGGCGCATGCTCCATCACCGCGTAGTCAATTGACTCATGGGGGATGGCCTTGAAGGCCGCATCACCGGGTCGGACGAAGTGGCCGTCCTCACGGCGTTGGTCCCACGCGGTACGGGTGGCTTGCAGGATGTCGGGGCGGAACTGCGCCAAGGCGTTCAGCCAGATGGAGGCTTTCAGCACAAACATGCCGGCGTTCCAGACGTAGTCGCCTGCCGACAGGTAGGACTGGGCCGTCGCAGCGTCGGGTTTTTCGACGAAGCGTTTGACGGGCAGGGCGGTTAGGCCTGCTGCAAGCTCTGCTTGAATGTAGCCGTATCCGGTTTCCGGGCGATCCGGGGTGATGCCCAGGATCACGATCGTGCCGTTGGCCGCCTCGTGAATGGCTTGCTGCATCGCCAAGGTGAAGGCCGCTGTATTGACCACCGTTTGATCGGCCGGGGTGACCACCAGCACCGGGTCTTGTCCGGTTGCCTGGGCAGCCAAGGCGGCCAGGGTGAGGGCCGGTGCGGTATTGCGGCCCGCCGGTTCCAGCAGAGCGTGTCCCAGTGCCAGACCGACCTCACGCAGTTGTTCAACTGCAAGAAAGCGGTGGTCCTCGCCCGTGACGATCAGGGGCGAGGCCACGGCGATATCCGTGCTACCCAGTTGCGAGAGCCGAGTGGCCGCTTGCTGGAAGAGGCTGTCATGTCCGGTGAGACAGAGAAACTGTTTGGGAAAGCCCGTTCGCGACAGCGGCCACAGGCGGGTGCCTGAGCCCCCGCAGAGGATCACCGGGGTGGTGTGGATCATGAGTGGCGGTGGTGTTGGGTCTTGCGGTAAAGCCGTTTGATTTTACAGTGAGGGCCGGTGCGAATGGTCTTTGGAGGAAGTCATCGACTTGCCTGTCAAGTTTACAAAGTATCAGCGGTGATCTCAATGGAGGCAATCGGGGGCAAGGACACGGCTGATGGACGCCATCGCCTGCCCTTATGGATCAATCTGGGGATGCACGATCCAACTCCCACTTTACTTTCAAGCGATAAGATGGCGTTTTTGCTCACGGAGTCTGCGCGTGGAAGTGTCCTTTCATCAGGAGATCGAATCCCTCAAGCTCGGTGAGGGCGAGGTGTTCCACGGCGAGGGCATTCTCGCGGTAACCAAGGCCCTGCTGCAAGCCGGGGTGACCTATGTGGGCGGCTACCAGGGTTCGCCCATTTCACACTTGCTCGACGTGATGGTGCAGGCCCGTCCCTACCTCGATGGGCTGGGCGTGCATGTGGAGGCGTGTACCAACGAGTCCTCGGCGGCGGCGATGCTGGCTGCGTCCATCATGTACCCGGCGCGTGGCGCGGTCACCTGGAAGTCGGTGGTGGGCACCAACGTGGCGTCTGACGCTCTCTCCAACTTGTCGTCGCCGGGGGTGATGGGCGGCGCGCTGATTGTGGTGGGCGAGGATTACGGCGAAGGTGCCTCGGTCATTCAAGAGCGCACCCACGCGTTTGCCATGAAGTCAGCCATGTGGCTGCTGGACCCGCGACCCAATCTGCCCACCATCGTGCACATGGTGGAACAAGCCTTCGAGCTCTCTGAGGCGTCCAACACACCGGTGATGATGGAGTTGCGCATCCGCACCTGCCATGTGAAGGGCAGCTTCCACGCCAAGGACAACCGCGCGCCCGCCGTCTCGGCGTTGCACCTGCAGCAGTCGCCACCCGCGTTCAACTACGACCGGCTTGCGCACCCGCCCGCCACCTTCAAACACGAAAAGCTCAAGTACGAGTCGCGCATGCCGGCCGCGCGTCGCTTCATCGTGGAGCACGGGCTCAACGAGCAGTGGGACGGCGACGTGCAGCAGCTGGGTCTGGTGGTGCAGGGCGGCTTGTACAACGCCCTCGTCCGCGCGCTGCAGGAGTTGGGCTTGGCCGATGCGCAGGGCAATACGCGCATTCCGCTGCTGGTATTGAACGTGGTGTATCCGCTGGTGCCTGATCAGCTCGAAGCCTTTTGCGCCAACAAGCAAGCCGTGCTGGTGCTGGAAGAGGGGCAGCCTGAATTCATCGAGCAGGAAATTGCCACGCACCTGCGCCGACGCCAGGTGAGTACCGCCTTGCATGGCAAGGATATGTTGCCCATGGCGGGTGAATACAGCGCCGAGGTGGTGCTGGCGGGCTTGTCCACATTTCTGGCACAACATGCGCCGCACTTGGTGAACACCGACACACCGACCGTGTCGCAAGCACTGACCACGGTGCGCGCGCAGGTATCAGACATCTTGCAGGCCCCCGTGCCGCCCCGGCCCCCGACCTTTTGCACCGGTTGCCCCGAGCGGCCTGTGTTTGCAGCGCTGAAATTGGTGCAGCAACAGACCGGGCCCTTGCATATCTCGGCCGACATAGGCTGCCATGCCTTTGCCACCTTTGAGCCGTTTTCTTACGGGCATTCCATTTTGGGCTACGGCATGAGCCTGGCTTCCAGTGCTGCCGTGAAAAACTTCTCGTCGCAGCGGCCAGTGGCCATCATGGGTGATGGTGGGTTCTGGCACAACGGATTGTTGTCGGGCGTGTCGTCGGCCTTGCTGAATCAGGGCGATGGCGTGCTGGTCATCATGAAAAACGGCTACACCTCGGCCACGGGTACGCAGGAGACGGTGTCCACCCCCACCTCGGAAAGCAAGCGGGTGGCCGAGGGCAGCAGTGCCACGGGCGACGAGCGCACCATCGAAAGCACCCTGGCTGGCATGGGTGTGAAGTGGCTCAAGACGGTGCACAACTACCAAGTGGCCACCGTGCGCGACACGCTGCACGAAGCGCTGAGCTCGCCCTTCAAGGGCCTCAAGGTGATCGTGGCCGAAGGGGAGTGCCAACTTGAGCGGCAACGCCGCATCAAGCCCTTGCGCGCCAAACAGCTGCAGCAAGGGCTTCGGGTGATGCGCACGCGCTATGGCGTGGATGAGGACACCTGTACCGGCGACCACTCGTGCATCCGCTTGTCGGGCTGCCCAACGCTGACGGTGAAGGACTCGAGCGACCCGCTCAAGACCGCACCCGTGGCCCATGTGACCAACGGCTGCGTGGGCTGTGGGCTCTGTGGCGAGGTGGCGGATGCGGCGGTGCTGTGCCCGTCGTTTCACAAGATCGAGATCGTGAGCCACCCCACCCCATGGGAGCGTTGGGTGCACCGGTTCAACCAATGGGCCATCGGCCTGCTGCAGGGGCGCGCATGACCACCGCGGTGACACGGGTCTTGATTGCCGCCTTGGGCGGCGAGGGCGGCGGGGTGCTGGCCGAGTGGCTGGTGCAGTGTGCGCAACAGGCGGGATGGTTGGCACAGGCCACTTCGGTGCCGGGCGTGGCGCAGCGCACGGGGTCGACGAGTTATTACATTGAGTGGGCTAGCGCGGCCAAGCAGCGGGGCACTGAGGCGGGTGAGGGTGCAGGTGCTAGTGCGGATGCGGGTCATGGTGCGGGTGCCTCGGCGGTACACGTTGCGCCCGTGTTTGCGCTCTCGCCCATGCCCGGCCGAGTGGATGTGGTGGTGGCCAGCGAGTGGCTGGAAACGGCGCGCATGATGGAGCGCGGCTTCGTCACCCCCGAGCTCACCACGCTCATCGCCTCCACCAGCCGCGTGTTCACCACCCACGAAAAAATGCACGGGGCCGATGGCCGCTTCGACCCCGAGCGCATTCGCACCTTGGCCCTCACCCTGGCCAAGCACGCCGTGCTGATGGACATGGAAGCGCTCACCGTGCAGCACCAGACCGTGGTGTCCGCTGTGATGTTTGGTGCGATGGCGGGAGCGGGTGTGTTGCCGTGGACCGATGAGGTGTCTGAGGCGGTGATTCGCGCCTCGGGCAAGGGCGTGAAGGCCAGTCTGGCTGCATTTGCGGCGGCCAAGGCCGAGGCGTTGGCGAAGCCAGCGGGTGAGCCGAGTGCTTCAACGCAAAGCTCAAGCACCAGCACCAGCACCAGCACCAGCACCCCTTCGCTGTCACAACTCATCGACCTGGGTGCCCAGCGTTGCGAAGACTACCAGGACGCGCGCTACGCACACGACTATCGCCAGCGCATGCAATCGGCGCTGCCTGCAGGCGCACTCGCTGGTGCCCTAGATGGAGCCCTCGATGCAACCCATGTCGCTCGCACGGGTGCCCACGACACCACACTCGATGCCACCCAAACCGCACTCTGGTCCGACGCTGCGCGCCAGTTGGCGCTGTGGATGTGTTACGAGGACGTGGTGCGTGTGGCCGACCTCAAAACACGCCGCGAGCGCTTCACGCGCATCCGCCAGGAGGCGCAGGCAGCACCGACGGACTTGGTGCACGTCACCGAACACTTCAAGCCCGGCGTGGATGAAATCGCATCCATCCTGCCCGCCGCTTGGGGACGACGCTTGTTGGCCTGGGCCGAGCAAAAACCGGGGCGGGCGCGTCATGTGGGCCTGCACATTCGGTCCACCAGCCTGTGGGGCTACCTGATGCTGCGCGCCATGGCCCGGCTGCGACCCTGGCGGCGCGCCAGCTTGCGCTTTGCTGAAGAGCATGCAGCCATCGACGGATGGTGGGCGGCGTTGTGTGCCTTGGCGCCACAGTCACCGGCCATGGGCCAGGCGCTCGCGCAACTGCCCCAGGTGCTCAAGGGCTATGGCGACACCCAACGCCGCGGCCGCGAGCATTACGAGCGACTGTGGTCTCAGTGGGTGGCGCCGGCGCTGGCAGGGCAGATGCCGCTGGACGAAGCGGCTGCCCAATTGCGGCAAGCCCTGCAGGCCACGCTGGCCAAACCGGATGCCCCTGCGGCCAAGACGAAAGAGCAGCCGATTCAATGGTTCAAGCAGCGGCCGGCCAGCTAGTCATCACAACAAGACGCTCGATTCCAGAAAATTTCGTTGAATATTTGTTGTCAAGTATCGATTGACAATGTCAACAAACTATTTACAATGAAATGCGATGATCAAATCGTTCAAGCACAAGGGTTTGGAGCTCTTCTTTACCAAGGGAAGCTATAAAGGAATTCCCGCTCAATTTGGAGCGCGAATCGAACGTATGCTGGATCGATTGGACGCGGCCAAAGAAGCGAAGGACATGGACCTGCCTGGCTACAAGTTTCACGCACTCAAAGGAGAGAGAAAAGGTGATTGCGCTGTGTCAGTGAATGGGAACTGGCGAATCACATTTGCATTTGAAGATGAAGACGCTGTTGACGTCAATTTAGAGGACTATCACTGATGAAGTCATTGAGAAACCCCCATCGAAAACCGACACACCCTGGCGCCGTGTTGCGTGAGGATGTGTTGCCGCAGAGTGGTTGGACGCAAGCCGAGTTCGCAGCACGGCTGATGGTGAGTCGTCAGACCGTGTCTGATTTGCTGCACGAAAAGAAATCCGTCACCGCCGAGATGGCCATTCGCCTCTCGAGAACCATTGGTGGAACCCCAGAGAGCTGGCTGCGTATGCAAGAGGCGGTGGACCTGTGGGAAGCCGAGGTGAAGTTCAAACTCAACCCCGCATTAGCTCCGCGTTTGTTGGTTGCTGCTGAGGGGTGAGGGCTGAGTGGCAAGAACCAAGCCAACGTCTCAGGCCCTGTCCCTCACGCGTTCTTGAAACTCGCTTTGCGCTTGTTCACAAACGCGTCCATGCCTTCCTTCTGGTCCTGCGTGGCAAAGAGCGCGTGGAACAGACGGCGCTCGAACATCACCCCGTCGGCCAGACCGCCTTCAAAGGCGCGGTTGACGGATTCCTTGGCGGCCATGACGGCGAGTTGCGAGTAGTCACAAATCATCAGCGCGGCGGCCAGGGTTTCGTCCATCAGCTTGTCCAGCGGCACCACACGGCTCACCAGGCCGGCGCGCTCAGCCTCGGTCACGTCCATCATGCGGCCGGTGAGGGCCAGGTCCATGGCCTTGGCCTTGCCCACGGCGCGCGGCAAGCGCTGCGTACCGCCAGCACCGGGGATGATGCCGAGTTTGATTTCAGGCTGACCAAAGCGTGCGTTGTCGGCGGCGATGATGAAGTCGCACATCATGGCCAGCTCGCAGCCACCGCCCAGCGCAAAGCCACTCACCGCGGCGATGACGGGTTTGCGGATGGTGCGAATCGTTTCCCAGTTGCGGGTGATGTAGTCGGCCTTGTAGACGTCAGCAAAGGTGTAAGTGGCCATGGCCCCGATGTCGGCGCCGGCGGCAAAGGCTTTATCGTTGCCGGTGATGATCATGCAGCCGATGGCCGGGTTGTCATCAAAGGCCTTGAGCGCCTGGCCCAACTCGTCCATCAACTCGCCATTGAGCGCATTGAGTTGCTTGGGGCGGTTGAGCGTGATGATGCCAACCTTGTCGGCTTCGGTGCGAACCTGGATGAGGGAGTAGGTCATGGTCGTTCCTGTGAGGGGAGATGAGTTTGTGCAGAATGCCATCATAACCAAGGGAAAACATTAACCAACCAATCGGTCGGCGAATGCTACAGTCACCCCAGGAGATCTCGCTATGACCGAACCCACCGTGCTGCTCGAAGAGCGTGGCGCCGTTGCCGTGCTCACCCTCAACCGCCCGCAAGCGCTCAACAGCCTCACGCGGCACATGCACCAGGAGTTCTGGGCGGCATTGGACCGGGTGGATGCCAATCCACAGTTGCGTGCCTTGGTGCTCACGGGGGCCGGGCGCGGGTTTTGCGCCGGGGCCGATTTGTCGGAGTTTGATTTTTCCGACGGCCCCAACGCCATCGAGCGAGCCGACCCGGGCCCCGTCATTGATCAATGCTTCAACCCCACCACGCGCCGCCTGCAGCGCTCACGTGTGCCCACCATTGCCGCGGTGAATGGGGTGGCTGCTGGGGCCGGGGCCTCTATCGTCATGGCCTGCGACATCGCCATCGCGGCGCCGGGGGCGAGTTTTATTCAGGCCTTCAGCAAAATTGGCTTGATTCCTGATGCCGGGGGCAGTTGGTTGTTGGTGGAGCGTCTGGGCCTGGCCCGTGCCATGGCGCTCGCCATGACCGGTGACAAACTGTCTGCGGCACAAGCCAAGGAGTGGGGCATGATTTGGGACGTGGCGGACAACTGCCTGGCGTCTGCCCTGGCCATGGCCGAGCGTCTTGCCGTGATGCCCACGCGTGCACTCACCGCCACCCGCGAGCTGATGCGCGGCGCAGGCCAGCGCACCCTGGACCAGCATCTTGATGTCGAGCGCGACACGCAGTCGGCGCTGGGCCGCACCCACGATTACTTTGAAGGCGTCAAGGCCTTCCTCGAGAAGCGCGCGCCGCAGTTCAAAGGGGAATGACGATGGATGCGATGGAGCGTGCCCGCCGTGTGGGTGAGACGATGTTTGCCGTGGACATTGCGTCCAAGGACACGATGGGCATGGAACTGCTGGCGTGCCAGCCCGGCCGCGCGGTGATTCGCATGACGGTGCGTGAGTTGCACCTCAATGGCCACCAGATTTGCCACGGGGGTTTTATCTTCACCCTGGCGGACTCCACCTTTGCCTTTGCCTGCAACAGCTACAACCGCAACGCAGTAGCAGCCGGCGCCAGTATTGAGTTTCTCAAGCCGACGCATCTGGGGGATGTGCTGACCTGCGAGGGGGTGGAGCAAGTCATGTCCGGCCGGCATGGGGTGTACGACATGACGGTGACCAACCAGCGTGGCGAGGTGGTGGCCTTGTTCCGCGGCAAGAGCGCGCAAATACCGGGTACCGTGTTTCCCGAATGAATCGCCTGATGGAGTCTGCATGAGCCACACCCTGCCCCTAGAACCGATCGAGCGCGCCAGTGTTGACGAGCTGCGCGCTTTGCAGTTGCAACGTCTGCGCTGGAGCCTGCGCCACGCCTACGACAACTCAACCGTCTACCGCCGCAAGTTTGATGAAGCCGGCGTGCACCCGGACGATTGCCGCAGCCTCGCCGACCTGGCCAAGTTTCCGTTCACCACCAAGGCGGATTTGCGAGACAGCTACCCGTTTGGCATGTTTGCCGTGCCCCGCGACCAGGTGGTGCGTGTGCATGCGTCTAGCGGTACCACCGGCAAACCCACCGTGGTGGGTTACACCGCACGAGACATCGACACCTGGTCGACCGTGGTGGCGCGCAGCATCCGTGCGGGAGGTGCACGGCGTGGCGACATGGTGCATGTGAGCTACGGCTATGGCTTGTTCACCGGCGGCCTTGGCGCGCACTACGGCGCAGAAAAACTCGGCCTCACCGTGGTGCCCTTTGGCGGTGGGCAAACCGAGCGACAGGTGCAACTCATCCAAGACTTCAAACCCGACATCATCATGGTGACGCCGAGCTACATGCTGGCCATTGCCGATGAGATGGAACGCCAGGGGATGCGTGCGGCGGACTGCAGCTTGCGCATCGGCATCTTCGGCGCCGAGCCCTGGACCAACGACATGCGCCGCGCCATCGAGCAGCGAGTTGGCATCACCGCGGTGGACATTTATGGCCTGAGTGAAGTGATGGGCCCGGGCGTGGCGAGCGAGTGTGCGGAAACGCAAGACGGCCCCACCCTCTGGGAAGATCACTTCTACCCCGAGATCATCAACCCCGACACCGGCGAGCCGGTGGCCGAGGGCGAGATGGGCGAACTGGTCTTCACCAGCCTCACCAAGGAAGCCCTGCCCATCATCCGCTACCGCACGCGCGACCTCACCCGCTTGTTGCCGGGCACGGCACGCACCATGCGTCGCATGGAAAAGATCACCGGTCGCAGCGACGACATGATGATTGTGCGCGGCGTGAACGTGTTTCCTACGCAGATTGAAGAGCTCATTCTCAAGCGTCCCGAGCTCGCCCCGCACTACCAGTGCGTGCTCACCCGCGTGGGGCCGCTGGATCAGTTGCGCGTGGTGGTCGAAACACGCCCTGGTGTGCCGCCAGACAGCCCGGCTGCGCAATCCGCCGCCGCCCATTTGCAGCACGACGTCAAAACTTTCGTGGGCAGCAGCATCGACGTGGAGTTGCGCGCCGAAGGCGGGGTGGAGCGCAGCCAGGGCAAGGCCAAGCGCGTGGTGGATTTGCGGGCGAAGTGATCAGGCCTGCAGCCAACGCTGCACCGCCTGCGCGTCCTGAATGGCCAGGCGCCAGGTCTTGACCTGTTCTGCGCCTTTCAAATCGAGCGGGATGCGCAGCACCCGCCGATCGCGCGACACCAGGGCGGTCACGCGGGTGGCTTGACCGGCATACAGCGGCACGTCGTCCAGTCGCATCAAGCGCCAGCTGGTGGCGGCCTTGCCGCGCGGGCCCGGGACTTCAATTCCCAGCCATTCATCGCCGGCGCACAAGCCAGCCCGCTGTGCCAGGCCGCCGTGCAACACGGTTTTGATCTGGATGCCCTGCGACTCGGTGGCGCGAATGCCCAGGCGTTGCGCCCATTGCGAGGCGTCGTCGTGCACCCGCACACCATGAGCTTGCAACAGGGCCTGCAGGGGTAACTCGGCGGTGCTGTGCACCCAGGCGTGGATCTGGCGCTGCCAGGATGTGCCGGTGAGTTCGTGCAGCACGGTGAGCAAGTCATCCTCGCTCATGGGGCCGGCGGCACAGCGTTTCCACAGGGCGCGCATCACGTTATCCAAGGTGTGCCCGTGCTGTCGTAGGCTGAGGTCCAGGCACAAGGCCACCAACGCTCCTTTGGTGTAGTAGCTCACCGTGATGTTGGGGCTGTTGTCATCAGGGCGGTAGTACTTGGTCCAGGCTTCAAAGCTGGCTTGGGCCACCGACTGCACGTGTCGGCCCGGGGTCTGCAGCACCTGGTTGAGGGTTTTGTTAAGCCGCTTCAGATAGCGCGCGGCATCCATCAGGCCGGCGCGGCACACCAGCAGATCATCGTAGTAACTGGTGAATCCTTCGAAGAACCACAGCAGCGAGGTCATGTTCTCGCGCTGGTAATCGATCTCGGCCAACTGCACCGGGCGCAGACGCTTGACGTTCCAGGTGTGGAAGTACTCGTGGCTGATGAGGCCAAGCAAGGTGACATAGCCCTCGCTGGCGGTCTTCACGCCTTGCTGCGGCAGGTCCTCGCGCTTGCAGATCAGCGCCGTGGAGTTGCGGTGCTCCAGGCCGCCATAGCCGTCAGACACCGCCCACAGCATGAACACGTAGCGCGAATGCGGTGCACGCCCCTTGCCATGCCACAAACGCACTTCCGCTTCGACAATGCGCTGTGTGTCGGCCAGCAAACGCGCACCATCGAAGGAGGGGGTGGCGCCGGCGACGACGAATTGGTAGTCAGACCCGCAGGCCCGAAACTCACCGCGCCAGAAGGCGCCCAGTTCTACCGGGCAGTCAGCGAGTTCGTCGTAGCTCGCAGCGCTGTAGGTGCCAAACCCACGGCGGTCCACCTGCAGCGCAGACAGGCCCGTGGCCAAGTGCCAGTCGGGCAGATCCGTCGGCGCCACCACCTCCAGGGTGTGGGGCAGATGCGTGTGCCCCTGCACGCGCAGAAACAGGCTGGTGCCATTGAAAAACCCACGTTGAGCGTCCAGCCACGCCGTGCGCACCGAGGCGTCGTGTGCGTGCACCTGCAGGGTGACGGTGAGCGGTGTGTCTTCTTGTGCTTGCACCGACCAACTGCATTTGTCCAACTGGGTGAGGGTGCAGGGGCGCTTGCCCTGCTGAGCGCTGATGCGGTGCACATGGCGGGCAAACTCGCGAACCAGGTAGCTGCCGGGAATCCACACAGGAAGCTCCAGCACTTGCGTGGCTTGAGGACGCGGCACGCTGAGGGTGACTTGAAACAGATGGCGGGTGACATCCAGCACCTCGACGCGGTAGTGCACGCCGGGGTGCACATCGGGTTTCATGCCGGGTTTCATGCCAGCGCGTGTCGATGCGGTGCGGCGGCGCGTGGCCATCAGGTAGCCCCTGCACCCAACAGACAAGCCAGCGTGGCCACCACGGTCAGGCGAAACCGCAGCGTGAGCCACTCACCCAGTCCGGCTGGCGGCCAGGTTTTGCGGTCCACCAAGTAGCAGGCCACCAGCAGCAGGGCGAGCACCGGCAAGCCGGCGTAGGCCGGCATGATCACCGCAACCCAGGCCAGCAACGAGGCGGTGACCCCCCATTTCATGTGCAAGGGCCGCTGCGGCGAGTCGTGACGCAGGCCGATGCCCCAGTGAATGCCGCCCAGAAATGCCACGATGGTGGCGGCATACCCTGCGAGGGCAATGGCCACCAACGGGTGGACCTCGGGGGTGACCAGCCACATGAGCAAGGCGAAGACGCCAAAGGGAATCAGGCCACCGTAGCCCAAGCGGTGAATGAGCCGTCCGGTGTCACTGTCGGGATCGAGGATGCGGGAGTTGCTGGGCATGGGAAACGGGTACGAAAGGAGGCTGTGGCGGGATGAGCGGTGGATCAGAGACGGGATGGAAAAGAGCCCACGTCGGGTCAGGGCGTGGCAATGAGCTTTTCAATTTGAGCGGTGCCAATCGCGCCGGGCACGCGCGTGCCATCAGCAGCAATCAAGGTGGGCGTGCCGGTGATCTTGTGTTTGCGACCCAGCTCCAGGTTGCGCTGCAGGGCTGCGGTGTCGCACTGGGCGACTGACAGGGATTGCTCGCGCAGCATGTAATCCTGCCAGGCCTTGGCCTTGTCCTTGGCGCACCAGATGTTGCGCGACTTGTCGAGGGAGTCCTGCCCCAGGATGGGATAGAGAAACAGATACACCGTGACGTTGTCGACCTTTTGCAGGTCGCGCTCAAAGCGCTTGCAATAGCCGCAGTTGGGGTCTTCAAACACCGCGAGTTTGCGCTTGCCGTTGCCGCGCACGAGCGTGATGGCGTCTTTGAGCGGCAGCGCTGCAAAGTCGATGGCCGAGAGTTTTTCTACCCGCTCTTCGGTGATGTTGCGGCGACTGCGGGTGTCGATCAACTGTCCCTGGATGAGAAAGTTGGCTTCGGCATCGGTGTAGTAAATCTCGGTGCCGTCAACCCGCACCTCGTACAAGCCTGCCATGGGGGTGCGCGTGACTTCATCGATCTTGGGCAGCTGCGGAATGCGCTCGGCCAGGTTCTTGCGGATCAAAGCCTCTTGTCCCTGGGCGAGGGCGGAGCAGGTGGTGCACACCGCCAAGAGCACCAGCGCTGCGTGCACGCAACGTGCTGCTTGCTGCATGAGCCAACTACGAGCCGTTGTGAGACGGGAACTCAGCAAGAGGGCAGTGTCTGGCAAGGTCAGTACATTCAAAGAGCGCATAGGTCATTGTCCAGACATGGCGTGCTGCAGTGTCCACTGTTTCACCGGGCCGCAGCGATCAAAGGCTGACAGACCCCAGTTGCGCAGCGATTGCACCGAGGCGTTGGGATGGGAGAACAGGCGTTGCAGGCCATCGCAGGCCAGCCAGGTGGCTTGCATATCGGCTTTGCGGGCGCGCTCGTATCGGCGCAGCAGGTGGCGGTCGTTCAGGGCACGCCACTGGTCGTTGGCTGCGGTGCGGGCCAGTACGCGGGCGAGTTCAGCCACATCGGCCAGGCCCAGGTTCAAGCCCTGGCCGGCCAAGGGATGAATGCCATGCGCCGCATCACCGGCCAACACCCAGGCTTGTCCGGGGGCGAACTCGCCGCACCAGGTGTGGGCACGTTGCAATTGCAGGGGCCACACCGCGCGGGCTGAGACGCAACTCAGTTCGCCCAGGTGGTGGTGAGTGGCTTCTTGCAGGGCTGTGTAGAAAGCCGCCTCGTCCCGGGTCTGCAGCGAGCGGGCGTGTTCGGGCGAGGTGGACCAAATGACAGCGCTGAGCGAACCCTCGGGACCCTCCAGGGGCAGCAAGGCCACGATGTCGGTGCCGTGCGGGGTGGCGCTGAACCACTGCAACGCCTGCTGGCGATGGGGCTGGGCGGTGCGCACCCGACACGCCAGGGCATGCTGGTGGTAGGGCAGTCGCTCCATGTCAACACCCAGTTGGTCGCGGCTGGTGCTCTGTCGGCCTTCACACACAATGGTCAGGGTGGCGGGTGCGGGGTCGGGCTGGCGTGTGATGTTGGGGCGTTGGTTCACCGCCTGATCGAGCAGGTCCTCCAGCACCGGCACATCCACAATGGTGGTGAGCCCCAAGGGAGACGGGGACTCAAAGCGCACCTGTCCGTGGGTGTCTCCCCACACGTGCATGGTTTGCACCGGTGTGGCGTGTGGCTCTGCGGGCCAGCAGCCCACCGAGGAGAGCAGGGTGCGTGAGGCTTCGTTCAAGGCATAGGCACGGACATCGGGGGTGGCGCCGGATGCTTGCTCGGCCAGTAGCACACGCACGCGTGGCGTCTGCGACAACAGCAAAGCCAGTGTGCGACCCACCAGGCCGCCACCGCGAATGCAAATGTCCCAGGAGGCTGTCATGCAGACGATTGTAGAGTTCCCGCCCGCCTTCGGGCGGTGAGGACCTCGCGGGGGTCGTTCTATACTCGATGAACTCGTTGTCTTTTCACGGATTGTGTTGACATGTCGTCTGTTGCCGCCTCCCTTGCTCAGCTCTGGGTCTACCCCGTCAAATCCTGCGCCGGTACTTCTGTGCTGGCCAGCGCCCTCACCGAGACCGGCCTGGAGTGGGACCGCGCCTGGATGGTGACCGACGCCCAGGGGCGCGCCATCACGCAGCGCCAACTGCCCGCGATGGCGCTCATCACGACCCGCATTCGCCTGTCAGATATCCAGCTCAAGGCCCCGGGCATGCTGGGCCTGCATTTGTCCATGAACGAGGTGGAAGCACCCATGAAGGTGGAGGTGTGGGGCGACACGGTGCCCGCCTATGACATGGGTCAGCTGGCCTCGCAATGGCTGGGAGATTTTTTGGGCCAAACCGAGCGCGGCCAACAATTGCTCAAGCAGCGTGGGCCCTTGCACCTGGTGCGCTTTGACCCCGAGCATCCCCGAACCAGCGACCCGGCGTGGACGGGCGGTGTGAAAGCCCTCAACCAGTTCAGCGATGGTTTTCCGCTGCTGGTGGTGAGCGAGGCGTCACTGGCCGAACTCAATCGCCGCTTGACCGAAGCCGGACACGCTGCGGTAGGCATGGAGCGCTTTCGCCCCAACCTGGTGTTGTCCGGACTGAGCGCGCATGAGGAAGATCAGTTGCGTGCCCTGCGCATGGATGTGGGGGGACGTTCGGTCACCCTGCAACTGGTCAAACCCTGCGGTCGTTGTTCCATTCCCGACGTCAACCCGCAGACTGGTGAGGCCGATGACGCCGTTGGCCAAGTGCTGGCGTCCTACCGCCTCGATGCCGGCCTGAAGGGCGAGGTCACCTTTGGCATGAACGCCATCGTGACAGAGGGTCTGGTGGCGGCTGACAGTGAAGAGGACGAACCGGTGCTGCGGGTGAGTCAGGCCTGCCAGCTTCTCACCAGAGCTTGAGCTTGTATCCAAGCTAGGGATGTTTAAAAAACTAATCCCGAATTTTTGTGAGTGTCAAAAATGATGTGAGAAGCAATTAGACTGATTACGTCGAGGTTCGGAAATGAAATCGTTCAAATCTTTGGCATCCAACCCCAAGCCCTCACGTGTAACGAAGTGTAATGACCCATCGGTTTCTGCACAGGTCAAGCTGCTAATTTGAACATTTCAAACGCCTGGTTCGGGGTCTTCATCTTCAACGCCTGATGTGGTCCTCGATGGTTGTAGAACCCAATCCAGTCTCCCAACACTCGAGCCGCATGTTGCAATGTCTCAAACCGCTGCCGGTGAACACACTGCTCCTTGATCGTTCGAATGACCCTCTCCACCAATCCGTTTTGCTCAGGGCAATGCGGCGTGATGAATTCCTGTTGCAGACCATAGCTTCTCACCAGCCTGGTGTAGCTGCGACTTGTAAACACCAACCCGTTGTCACTTCTCAGAAGAAACGGCGTGGTCACCCGGCCCAAGGTGCCATAGCGGTTGATCAGCGCCTGCTCCAGCGCAGACTCCGCAGTCGTCGCCTTGGCCGATCTAGACAGATGCCAGCCCAGAATCTGCCGGGTGTAGCAGTCAATGACAATGGCCAGGCTGGCCCAGCCATCTCTCCCCGACCAAATTCGACACAAGTCCGTCGCCCAACGCTCATCGGGCGCTTTGGCCACCGAGGGCATGGCCTGAACACGCGGCCTAAAGCCAATGGCTCTTTGTTTGACCTGCCAGCCTCGAATCTGGAAGATCCGCTGCACTGTGTTCTTGTTGAAGTTCAACAGTCCTGCCACGGTTCGGTAGCCATACGAGGGGTCCTGCTCAATCATCTCCTTGATGGGCTTTTCAAATCGTTCC
>RFTK01000006.1 GCA_009923505.1 Betaproteobacteria bacterium | reverse complement strand
GTGGCTTTCACACCCGTGGACACCACGGTGGACACGGTGGTCACGGCCAAATCAGCCACCGCCACCACAGCGCAACCCGAGAGGCTCACGATCACCAGCAGGCACAGCACGATGACACGCGCTGGCGAACTGACAAAGAGGGTTTTGATCATGTCCGCAGTATAGACGGGTCGGCTCTCACGGTCCTGTGGTGTCCGACACCTGTCGGTAGAACTCGTTGACACGGGTGAGGTGGTCACGCATGGCCTGCTCGGCCAGGTCAGGGTTGCGCTGTTCGATCGCTTGCAGGATTCGCTCATGCTCGGACAATGTCACCGCTTCAGCACCCGGCGCGCGCACGATCGAACGGGAGTACTCATTGGCCCATCCAAACATGGCTTCAACGATGGCTGGAAAAATCGGATTGCCCGATATCCGCGCAATCTCGCGGTGAAACTGCATGTCGCGCTCGATGAAATGCGCCGGGTCTTCAATCGCGTCCTGATGACGTGTCCAGCATTCACGCAACACCGCCATGTCAGCCGGCGTGGCGCGCTCAGCGGCCAGGCGCACCATGCCCGTCTCCAGAAAAAGCCGCGCCTCCTTGACATGGTCAAGCATTTGCGGTTGCATGCGCAGCAGGTGTCGGGTGCCTTCGGCCATTTGGCGGATCAACACATGCGCGGTGGGGACCACCACCCGGGCGCGCTCGCCGTGTGAAATCTCCACAATGCCGGAGCGCGCCAGCTCCTGCAAGGCTTCTCGCACGGCCACCCGCCCCACACCATAGAACTCCATCAACTCCCGCTCTGAGGGCAGTTGATCGCCAGGGCGCATCTCGCCCGAGTTGATGCGGTGCAACAGTCGGTCCTGCACCTCCTGGTACAGCTTGCGACGGGCGATCGGGTCTTGACTCATGGCTGCGCAGTCGTCCTACGGAGGGCGACCGTGCTCAAGCACACGGCAACAGAGTCAGTCATTGACCACCCCCGACAACACCTCGCTATAAAACGAGGGCGTACCCATCTGGCCCCCCTTGAGCACCAACTCCAGGCCATCACGACGTGCATCATCCGACCAGGCGCGACACAGAGGCGCGCCCGGTCTCAAACCCGCCAACACGGTCAACGCCTGTACGCCCAGATGGCTGGCGACAGCCCCGGAGCTGTCGCCACCGGCCACCACCACGCGACGCAGATCACTGCGGTCCAGCAGTTGTTTCATGACCTCGGCGAGGGCGTCGCCAATCGCTTCAGCGGCCTGCGCACGCTCCAGGCCAGCTGACTTCACCCAGCCCTCAAACCCGGTCACCGCGGAATCATCAGGACCCATGGCGGAGTACACCAGGGGCGAGCGTCCGGACGCCAGGGCCTGCAAACTGCCACGAACCACACGTTCGATTTCCACCGCACGTGAAGACGCCTCCAGGCACGCCGCCACTTCCAACCGCTCGCCATGAAAACCGTGTGCAAGTGCCCATTCAATTTGCTTGCCACTCATCACCGAACAACTGCCACTGACCACGGCGATGACAGGGGCAGGGGCTGCAGTGGGCAACGAGGGCTGCTCGGGCAACCAGCCGCGACTGCGCCAATACGCCACCAGCGCGTATTGCAACCCCGACGAGGAAGCGCTGAACAACCCCTCGTCTCGGTGCTCCCACACCAGTCGCCCCGCCTCGCACTGGGAGACGGGGTCCATCACATCGATCATCACCACCGGTTGATCATCGCCCTGCAGTGCGCGCAGACGCGCCCCGCCCTGCCCCTGGCTGATTTGCACGGCGTCGATCAACTCGATGCGTTGGGTGGTTTGCCGCCCCAGATGCACGCGCAGATCCGCCTCGTCCATGGGCGTCACCGGATGACGCGACATAGAAGGATGGCGATCGATGCGATACACCTCACCCATGAAGCCCGCGAACAGTTGACCGAACACCTGAAAACGCTGCAGGCGTGGCGCTCCCACCACCGTCGGCGACCAACGCGCCGAGGTACCCGCCAGCCCCAGTTCGATCGCCTGCCCGATGGACCCCACCTGGGGCGCGGAATCAAAGGTGGAGCACACCTTGTATTGCAGGATGGGCGCGCCGAGTTGTCTCAGGCTGTTGAAAGCTGCAGGCAGGTGCTTACGCATCCAGGTCGGGTCGCGACCGCGTGAGGTACCTGCCAGTCCCACACAACGCATGTCGGCGAAACGCGACAGCACCTGCGGACTGGGCGCTTGCACGAAGAGCACCGTGGGCACACCCGCCGCGCTAAACGCTTCCATGACATCGGTGGAGCCGGTGAAGTCGTCACCATAGTAGGCCAATAGCGGGCCTGATGGCAGACCGGACTCAGGGTCACGGGCCATGGGAGAAGGTGTCATGGTCTCATCCGGCACTGGAGGGCTCACCAGAATGTCAAAGCCGAACGCAATGCCGAACGCTCCTTCGCCGCCTCTTGCAAGGACAGACCGCTGCGTGCAGCCTCCCAGGCGTCACGCAAGGCGGTCACGCCGGCGGCCACCCCCTGCGGGTGGCCAAAGATACCGCCGCCCGCCGTGACGATCAAGTCGTCATTCCCCAACGCGGCATAGGTGTCATGAGCTTGCAACCCGGTTTGTGCCGAACTGAACACGGGCACCGATGCCGGGAGTTGCCCCTCAAACCGGGGCTCCTGCACCGATCGTGCGGCGCGTACCACCACCTCGTCAGGCTCGCTGAACTTGTTGCGCAAGCCGTTGACGTGCAAATGATCAGCGCCGGCCAGGCGCCACAGCAGTTGCCAGGGACGAAAGTCCCAACCCAGCGCCGGGCTGCGACTGAGATAGCCCCACCCCGCGCGGTGTGCGTGCAAAGGGAGCTGAGCGTACCGGCGCAAGGCCGTCATGCCACTCAAGCCCACCGCATGGACACACACCATCACGCACGTCCCCCCGTGCTGGAGGACCCAGTCATGACGGCGTTGCATCTGATCGAGCTCACCCGTGATGTTGAAGGCCACCATCACCTTGCGTCCTTGGCGATCGGCTGCTTCGTTGACCACGCGCATGACTTCCACCACGCGCTCGTTGAAAGGGCAATGGGGACCATCGGCCTGCAACTCGTCGTCCTTGATGAAATCGATGCCGCCCTCCACCAACAGACGAACCTGCTCGGCCGTTTCGCGAGGGTTCAGGCCCACACTGGGTTTGATGATGGTGCCGATCAAGGGCCCCTGCGGCACACCACTCAATTGCCGCGTCCCCGGCATTGCAAACGCCGGACCCGGGTAAGCGCGAACAAACGCATCGGGCAGTTTCAGGTCCAACAACCGCAAGCCTGAAACCTGCCGCAACTCGAACAGATTGCCCGCAACGGTGGACATCAGGGTGGGCAGACACGGCCCCAGGTTCTCCAGCGGCCAGGACAATTCCAGTTGGCATTGCGTGTACCGGGCAGACGCCATCCCCCCTGGCAAGCTGGGTTGAGTGGATGTCCCCATAACATCCAGACGCTCCACCCGTGCACCCGCACGTTCTTTCAGTTCGGCCGTTTCGGTGGCCAGTTTGAGAAAGGTGCCGCTTGACTGCTCGCCTGCAATCACTTCGGCAGCACGCTGGGGATCATCACCGGTTTCCAGCCAGTAGGTGGCGTGAATACGTGGGCTTGTCATGGGAACTCGCGGTTATTGGTCGCCCATGGCACGAGGAAGCCAGGTGCTCAGCCACGGTGCGAAGGTCAGCAACCCCAGCACCACGCCGTGCGCCCACAGGAAGGGGTTGAGTTCACGGGTCAGGTCTGACAGCGGCACGTGCGGTTCCTTGAAAGTGCCGTTCAGGTGATGCGCTCGATGCTGTCGGCGATTTCCTGACGCTCGAAAATCTGTTTCCAGTCGTCGCGCATCAGGCGGGGTTTGCCAAAGGTGATGGCCTTGTTGCAGGCATCCGAAAACTGTCCTGGTATCTGCTTGAAAATGACCGCCGACAAAATGGTCATGTGCCCCAGCAGAAAGTCGCGCGCGGCTTCGGCGGGCACCCCCCGCGCCACCACCTCGTCCATCGCCTCGCGCATCACATCGAGCAAGGTGGCGCAGACAGTTTCGGACAGACCCGGCTCGAGCAGCGCCATCTGCTCCACCGTCACCCGGTAGGAGCGCAGCACCGGTTGGTAGATCGTCTTGGCAATGTCTTCACCCAGGGCATACGCCTCATCGGGTCCTTGCATCAAGGCGTTGACGATAGACTGCGGGGCGTTCACGCCGCCAAAATAGTCCGGGTCGCCCTCCTGGTGCACACGCGGATGGAAGATGTTGGGATGGCAGGGGTGAGCCACAAAGTACACCAGATCGGGACGCTGGGGCAAATGACCGGCGAAGGGGGCCGCCGCGTCCAGCGTCATCACCAGGGTGCCCGCTTTGAGCTTGGGCGCGATGTCCGCAGCGAGTTGGCCAATCAGCGTGTCAGGCACGGCCAGAATCACCACATCGACGTTGTGCAGCGCATCGTCCACCGGACAGCATTCCACGCCGAGTTCGTCGCGCAAGCGCTGACGGCCCACCTCGCCGACTTCCACGTGACGCACTTGGTAGGACGAGCCCTGGAGGTTCTTGGACAAGCGCACGCCCATCTTGCCGCCGGCGCCAAACAAAGCAATCGAAGTCATGTCATCCCGTCCATTCGAAAAGTGGCGTGATGGTATGATGAGTCAACTCGAATTTGTTAAGGGTTAATACTTACAATAGTCGGATTTAACACTCAGAAAAGACATTCAAGAGTCAGCGACCGCTCACCTTCATTGCAGGCGTCTGCAAACGGCTGCGGTGAACTCGGTGCAGCGGGTGCTCCCGCCCTGGTCATGCGGCACGGCCTCACCATCAGCCAGCACCCCTTCCACCGCGTGTTCAATGCGTTGCGCCGCACCCAACAGGCGGGTGTCCTGGTGCTCGTCGCCCAGCCAGCGCAACATCAGCGCTCCCGAGAGGATGGTGGCCACCGGACTGGCCACGTCCTGGCCCGCGATGTCCGGGGCAGAGCCGTGCGCGCCCTGGAACAGACCGTGCTTCAAACCGAGTTCGGCAGAGGCTGCCACGCCGAGTCCCCCGACCGTCCCCGCCCCCAGGTCGGAAATGATGTCGCCAAACATGTTCTCGGCCACGATCACGTCGTAGAAGTCAGGCTTTTTGATCATGTGCACCGTGATGGCATCGGCATAGGCGTAGTCGATGTCCACATCTGGATACTGCTGCGCCACCTCGGTACACACAGCGCGGAAGAAGGCGTAACTCTTGAGGATATTGGCCTTGTCGCACACGGTGACACGACGCTTCCCATCGCGCGGTGCGCCGTTGCGACGGCGCGAGAGTTCAAAGGCAAAGCGTGCGATGCGCTCCACACCCAAACGAGTCATGACCAGCGTATCGGTCACCACGTCGCCGCGCAGATTCACACCTGCACCACGGCTGGCATACAGGCCCTCGGTGTTCTCACGCAGTACCACGTAGTCGATCTGCCCCGGCTCAAACCCCACCAGCGGGCACTTCACCCCGCGATACAGCCGAATCGGACGCACGTTGGCAAACAAATCGAGCTTGAAGCGCAATTGCAGATGCAGGTCGTTGCCCACTTCGGTGCCATCAGCATAGGTGACACCTGGCAGCCCGGCTGCGCCGTGCAGCATGGCGTGCGTGCGGCGGCAAGCCTGGTAGGTTTCCTCAGGCAGCACCTGACCCGTACGCTGGTAATGCAGCGCTCCGCCCGGCATCGGAATGAAGTCGAGCACGCCGGATCCACAGGCTTCGCGCAGCACCGCGACAGCGGACTGACACACCTCAGGGCCAATGCCGTCGCCGTCGATGGTGACAATCTGGTAACTCATGACTTCTCCGCCAGGTAGCCAATCAACTCAGGCAGGAAAGCGTTGGGGTCACCGGCCTCACAGGCCCATGCCAGCGTCTGCTGAACGGCCTGCGCAATGTCGTGATGCGCCTGTGTGTCCGTGGCCATCTGGTTGTAATAAGTCAGGTCCTTGAGCGCGTTGGCCACACTGAAGCGAAGATTGGACGAATCCCCCGAGGTGACAAACGGCTTGATGCGGTCCAGCGCCGCCCCCCAGCCACCGCCCACCGACAGCACTTGCACAAAGGTTTCGCCACTCACACCGGCACGGCGTGCGCAGGCAGCGGCCTCGGACAACAACGCCACCGAGCCCAGCGACACATAGTTGTGCAGCAGTTTCATCTGATGCCCCGCGCCCACCGGACCTGCATGCACGATATTCTCGGCAAAGCAGGCCAGGATGGGATGGCAAATGGCCAGCAAATCGGCATCGCCACCCACCAACAAATTGAGCTTGCCAGCGGCTGCCTCCTTGGGTGTGCGCGTCATGGCGGCATCGAGGAAGCGACCTCCCGCAGCGCTGACCTGCTGCGCCAGCTGGACCGTGGACGTGGGCACGGCCGTGGAGCAATCGATCACTATGGAGCCGGGCTTGAGCCCGTTGAGGACGCCCGCTTCTCCCGTGAGCACAGCCTCGACTTGGGGTGAGCCCGTCACACACACGATGATGATGTCCGAGTGCTGCGCCACCGCCATGGGCGTAGCCACCGTCTGAGCGCCACCCGTGATCAACGCCTCCAGGGGCTGGTTGCCCGGGTGGTCCAGCAAGGTGAGTGCGTGGCCATGCTTTTGCAGGTTGGTGGCAATGCCGTGGCCCATGAGGCCAATTCCAATCATTCCAAGGTGTGTCATGTGCAACTTCCTGTAGCAGCCTCAACGGGCCGTGAAGGTTCAGGCCCGCAAGGCCCATGGCATGACTGTACCCGCAGTGCGCGCGACGTCAGGGCGGCAGTGTTGCGCCCGTGTCAGACGGGGCATCATCGTCATCGCGTGCCGCATCGGTCCAGGCGACGGGCAGGGTTTTGGTGGGTCGCAAGCCCAGTTCGCGCAGCATCTCGGCCTGGCGCACCAGATTGCCGCGACCGGTGGAGAACTTGCCACGCGCCCGCTCGTAACTCTTCTGTGCCTGACCCAGACGCTCGCCGAGTTGATCCAGGTCCTCGACAAAACCCACTAGCTTGTCGTACAACTCGGCCCCGCGCGAGGCGATGTCCTGGGCATTGCGCGATTGCGCCTCTTGCCGCCACAGGTGTTCCACCGTGCGCAACACAAACAGCAAGGTCGAGGGACTGACCAGCAGCACCTGCCGGCTCCACGCTTCCATGTACAGATCCGGGTCGTGGGCAATCGCCATCATGAAGGCCGGTTCCACCGGGATGAACAGCATCACGAAGTCGAGCGATCGGATGTCGTGAATCTGCTGGTAGTTTTTGGACGACAAGCCGCGGATGTGGTTGCGTAAGGACTCCACATGGCGCTTGATGGCCGCTTCCCGCTGTCTTTCGTCCTCTTGGGTGGCCGCCTGCTCGTAGGCCACCAGCGACACCTTGGCATCCACCACCAGAAAACGTTCATCGGGCAGGCGAATCACCACGTCGGGCATGGCCCGACTGCCGTCTTCACGCGTGTGGCTCTCTTGCACCACGTACTCATGGCCTTTGCGCAAACCCGAGCCTTCGAGCACACGCTCCAGAATCAATTCGCCCCAGTTGCCTTGCGCCTTGTTCGAGCCCTTGAGCGCTTGCGTGAGGTTCTTGGCGTCGGCACTCAGCACCTGGTTGAGTTCCATCAATTGCTTGACCTGCCCCGCCAGTTCAGAGCGCGCGCGGCCTTCGGTGTCGTAGACGTGCTCCACTTTTTTCTGAAATTCGGCGATCTTCAATCCCAAGGGGCCCAACAGCTCTCCCAGACGAACGGCGTTGGTTTCGGTGAAGCGCTTGCTCTTGTCTTCCAGGATGTCGTTGGCCAGATTGCGGAACTGTTCGCTCAGGGATTCGCGCGCCTGGGTGAGCAGCTGAATTTTTTCCTGCGTGTGCCGACGCTCGTTGTCAAGTTCGGTGGAGAGCGTGGCGAGTTCGCGGGTCAATGCCACTTCGCGTTGCCGCAACCCCTCGAGTTCGCGTTGCACCTGTTCGCGCTGCTGCCGCATCTCGAGGGTTTGCTCCTCTTTCGCCTGAAGTTGGGCGATGTGCGTCGCGAGTTGTTCCTTGAGTGCGGTCAACTCGGGGGTCTGGGCTTGCGAGGGCGCACGACGCGCCCACCCAGCGGCCAGCCCTGCGCCCAGCAACAGGCCCAGCACACCGATAAGCGTCAGCGTTGTCAGATCCATGATACGTCCGTGTGAAGGGCCGATGATGAGCGGCCAGTTTCAAGCCTTGGGCACTCGACCCACCGTCGTGGGGGCGGCCAGGAAGTCAAAGTCCACGCCCTTGTCGGCCTGGGTGACGGTCTCTAAAAACAGCTTGCGGTAGCCGCGGTCGGCCTTGGGCGCCACCACCGGGCGAGCCTCCTGACGACGCGCCAATTCTTCATCGCTGACCAGCAAGGCAATCTCGCGCTGGGACACACTCAGGCGGATACGGTCGCCCGTTTGCACGTAGGCCAACGGCCCTCCAATCGCCGACTCGGGCATCACATGCAGCACGATGGTGCCAAACGCTGTGCCGCTCATGCGACCATCGGAAATGCGCACCATGTCTTTCACACCGGCACGTGCCAATTTGCGCGGGATCGGCAGGTAACCGGCCTCGGGCATGCCGGGTGCTCCCTTGGGGCCGATGTTTTTCAGGACCAGCACATCGTCGGCCTGCACATCCAGGTCATCGGCGTCGATGCGCGCGGCCATGTCGGCCAGGTTCTCAAACACCACGGCACGGCCTTCATGCTCCATCAACTCGGGCTTGGCGGCCGACTGCTTGATGATGGCGCCCCCGGGGGCCAGGTTGCCGTGCAAGACAGCGATACCGCCTTGCGGGTAGATCGGGTGGGAGCGAGGACGCACCACGTCTTGCTTGAACGACGGCGGCGCGAGGTCGATCTCTTCGCCGAGCGTGCGCCCCGTGACGGTCAAGGCATCCAGATGCAGCAAAGGCTTGAGTTCGCGCAACAAGGTGGTCATGCCACCCGCTGCGTGGAAGTGCTCCATGTAATGCTGTCCCGACGGTTTGAGGTCAACCAGCACCGGTGTCTCGCGGCCCATGCGGTCCAGCGCGTCAAGATCCACCTCCAGGCCCATGCGCCCAGCAATCGCTGTCAGGTGAACAATGCCGTTGGTGGAGCCCCCAATGGCCAGCAACACCCGCATCGCATTTTCAAAGGCCTTGGCGGTGAGGATCTGCTCAATGCCCAGGCGTTTTTTGGCCAGCTCCACCGCTTGTGCCCCGGTGCGCTCGGCCACGCGCATGCGGTCTGCCGTCACGGCAGGCGGTGAGGCGCCGCCCGGCACGGTCATGCCCAGCGCCTCGGCGATACAAGCCATGGTGCTGGCCGTGCCCATGACCGAACACGTGCCCACGCTGGCCACCAACTGGTTGTTGACCTCGGTGATCTCGGCCTCGTCAATGTCGTCGGCGCGAAACTTGCCCCAGAAGCGGCGGCAATCGGTGCACGCACCCACCGTCTCTCCCCGGTGCGAACCCGTCAACATGGAACCGGTGATGAGCTGGATGGCGGGAATGCCCGCCGAAGCAGCCCCCATCAACTGGGCTGGGACAGTTTTGTCGCACCCCCCAATCAGCACCACCGCATCCATGGGCTGGGCTCGAATCATCTCCTCGGTGTCCATGGACATGAGGTTGCGCATGTACATGCTGGTGGGTTGCGCAAAGCTCTCTCCGATGGAGATGGTGGGGAACTTCACCGGCAGACCGCCCGCCAGCATGACCCCACGGTTCACCGCTTCAATCAGTTGGGGCATATTGCCGTGACAGGGGTTGTAACCACTCCCCGTGTCGATCACGCCGATGACCGGACGGTCCAGCGCCGCGTCGGTGTAGCCCGCACCCTTGATGAAAGCCTTGCGCAAGAAGAGCGAGAAGCCGGCATCCCCGTAGTTGGTGAGGCCTTTGCGCATGCCAGTGGCTTGCGCGTGATGAGCAGTACCGGTGGGGTTCTTGGGATCAGTCATGAGGTCTTTGTTCTGTCAAAGGAAGAAACATTGTCACGCCCCAGACGGGTGTGTGCGCAAAAAAGGGCATTTCAGCCGATAATTTTCCGAATTGCCCACGGCGGGCGCAGCCTCAACCATACACCACAATGAACACTCTCAAAGGCATCTTTTCCCCGGTCCTGACCCCGTTCAACGAGGACTATTCGCCGGATGCGGACCGGTTGGTGCGGCACTGTCGCTGGTTGGTCGACCAGGATGTGGGGCTGGCTGTATTTGGCACCAATTCGGAAGCCAACTCGCTCGGGGTCCAGGAAAAGCGCGCACTGCTCGACGCCTTGCTGCAAGCGGGCATCCCGGCTTCGCGCATGATGCCCGGCACCGGCAGCTGCGCCTTGCCTGAAGCCATCGAGATGACCCGTCACGCGGTGCAGGCGGGCTGCGGCGGCGTGCTGATGCTGCCTCCCTTCTACTACAAGGGGGTCAGTGACGAGGGCATTTACCGTTACTTTGCCTCGGTGGTGGAAGCGGTGGCGGACAGTCGACTGCGTGTTTACCTGTATCACATCCCGCCGGTGTCACAAGTGCCGATCTCGCTGGGTTTGATCGAACGATTGCTCAAGGCGTATCCCGGCACCATCGCCGGCGTGAAGGACAGCTCGGGCAACTGGGAGAACACGGCCGCCATGCTGCGCGAGTTTCAGCCGCATGGGTTCGATGTGTTTGCCGGCAGCGAAAACTTCCTGCTGGCCACTATGCGCGGCGGCGGCGCCGGTTGCATCACAGCCACCGGCAACGTCAACCCCGGCCCCATCGTGCAACTGTATAAGACCTGGCAACACGCCAACGCCGATGAACAGCAACAAGGCCTGGACGCCACCCGCGCCGCCTTTGCTCAATTCACGCTCATCCCGGCCATGAAAGCCGCCATTGCCTGGAAGTCAGGACGTGAGGACTGGACCGTGGTGCGCCCGCCCCTGGTCGAACTCACCGCCGAGCAACGGCAGAAACTGCAAGCCTCGCTGGACCAGGCCGGCTTTGACATGCCCAAGGCCGCCTCGCTGGGCTAACGGGGTCACCCATGGCCTCACAACGTCACTCACACGCACGGCGTCGCCTGACGCCCGAGCCGCCACCGGTTTGCTCGAGGCGTCGTCGGTGTGCAGCGTTGAACTGCCTCTCAACTTTGGCCCCCGACATCTGGTGTTCTCCCAAGACGGGCGGTTTCTCTACCCGCTGGGCGAGATGAGCGGCCTGATCGCGGTATTCGAGCGGAATGCCACCACCGGCGGGCTGGAGCGGGTCCAGCGAGTTCCGATTGGCACAGGCGCCAACTGGATTCAGGTGGTACGCGTGACCTGAGCGGTGAGACGATAGCCGGTCCCGCGCACCGTCTCCACCATCACCCCTGCTTTGCCCAGCGATTCGCGCAAGCGCTTGATGTGCACGTCCACCGTGCGCTCCTCGATGAACACGTGGTCGCCCCACACCTTGTCCAACAACTGCGAGCGGGTGTGCACACGCTCGGCGTGGTGCATGAGGTAACTCAATAGCTTGAATTCGGTGGGGCCGATCTTGAGTGGCTCGCCCTGGTAACTGACCCGGTAGGTGGCCCCATCCAGCGTCAATTCACCGACCGACACATTGGGTACCGCCTGCTCGGGGGCACGACGACGCAACACCGCGCGAATACGCGCCAGCATTTCGGAGACCGAGAAAGGCTTGGTGATGTAGTCGTCCGCACCAGCATCCAAGCCCTTGACCTTGTCGTTTTCATCCACCTTGGCCGTCAGCATGATGATGGGCACACTCTTGGTCCGAGGATCGCTGCGCCACTTGCGTGCCAGCGTGACCCCACTCTCCCCTGGCAACATCCAGTCCAGCAGGATGAGGACGTCCGCCCCTTTGACGATGAAGATGATGAATTCGGCGATATTCTTGGCGTGATCCCCAATGCGCTCGATGGCCTTGGCAATGAACAGCAGATCAAGGCTCGAGGAGATGGTGCGCGGGTCTTCCATCATGTAGGTGATGAGCTTGCGCACAAAACCGTCAAATTCGGCATCCACCTGGCCGTCCTCGCGCAGAATCTCCACGGCCGACACGGCATCCAGGCGGGCAAATGCATCCAGCGCCTTGCGCAGCAAAGCGCTGGCAAGCTCGATGGCCGTTCGCAGGTCCGAGGAGGGCAACGCGCGCGGCATGCCATCAGCGATGATGGACTTGACCATGCGCGCAATGCGCTCGGCCTCATCCCCGACCCGCTCGAGGTTGGCTGTGGTTTTGGAGATGGCCAACAGCAAGCGCAGATCCACGGCGGTGGGCTGACGACGTCCGATGATGGAAGCCAGTTCGCGGTCAATGTCGACTTCCATCATGTTCACGCGTGACTCGGTCGCGATGACCTGATCAGCCACCTCCACACTGAACTCCGACAAGGCATACACCGCCTGGCGAATCTGGGACTCCACCAGACCGCCCAACTCCATCACCCGCATGGAGACGTTGTTGAGTTGAGAGTCGAACTGGGTCGAAAGATGTTTATCGGGCATGATGCTTCCTTGATAACCGTGGGCGCGCAAGCGGGGTTCAGCCAAAACGGCCGGTGATGTAGTCTTCAGTTTCTTTGCGCTGCGGCTTGAAGAACAGTTGCTCGGTGGGACCAAATTCCACCAGGTCGCCCAGGTACATGTAGGCGGTGTAGTCGCTGCAGCGGGCGGCCTGTTGCATGTTGTGGGTGACGATCACCACGGTGTAGTCCTGTTTCAACTCGGTGATGAGCTCTTCAATCTTGGCGGTGGAGATCGGGTCCAGGGCCGAACAAGGTTCATCGAGCAACAACACTTCCGGCTTGATCGCCACGCCGCGCGCAATGCACAGACGCTGCTGCTGACCGCCTGAGAGGCCCGAACCGCTTTGCTGCAACTTGTCCTTCACCTCGGTCCACAAGGCCGCCTTGCGAAGCGCCCACTCCACGCGGTCTTCCATGTCGCTTTTGCTGAGGTTTTCAAACAGCTTCACGCCAAAAGCAATATTGTCGTAAATGGACATCGGAAATGGCGTGGGCTTTTGGAACACCATGCCAATTTTGGCGCGGATCAGGGCCACGTCGCGCTTGGACTGCAGCAGGTTTTCGCCTTCAAACTCCACCAGGCCTTCGGCACGTTGCTCGGGGTAGAGCTCAAACATGCGGTTGAACACGCGCAACAAGGTGGACTTGCCACAGCCCGACGGCCCAATGAATGCCGTGACCTGTTTTTCCGGAATTTCCAGGTTGATATTTTTGAGCGCGTGGAACTTGCCGTAATAAAAGTTCAGATCCTGAACCTTGATCTTGGCTTGCGTTTGCAGAGCGGTGTCCATGTTGAACGCTTTCAATCAGATTTTTTGACGGGTGACCACGCGGGCCAGGATGTTCAGGCCCAACACGGCCAAGGTGATGAGAAATACCCCCGCCCAGGCCAGTTGCTGCCAGTTCTCGTAGGGACTCATCGCAAATTTGAAGATAGTGACCGGCAGACTGGCCATCGGCCCCGACAGGCTGGACGCCCAAAACTGGTTGCTGAGCGCAGTGAACAGCAAGGGTGCCGTCTCACCAGAGATGCGCGCTACGGCCAATAAAACCCCCGTGACCACCCCTGCTCGAGCCGCGCGCAAGGTGATGCTGGTGATGACCTTCCACTTGGGCGTGCCCAAGGCGTAAGCAGCTTCGCGCAAGCCCGCCGGCACTAAATGCAGCATGTTCTCGGTGGTGCGAATCACCACCGGCACCACGATCAGCGCCAGGGCCACCACGCCTGCCCAGCCGGAGAAGGACTTGTAACGCGCCACGATCAACGTGTAGACGAACAGTCCTATCACGATAGAGGGTGCTGACAGCAGAATGTCATTGACAAAACGGGTGATGGAGGAGAGCAGACTGCGCGGGCTGTACTCGCACAAATAAATGCCAGCCAAAATACCAATGGGGGTGCCCACGAAAGTAGCCAGCATCACCATCAGAAACGAGCCGTAGATGGCGTTGGCCAACCCGCCCTCTTCATTGGGCGCAGGGGTCATTTGAGTGAGCACGGACAGTTGCAAGCCGCCGACGCCTCGCCAGAGCGTTTCCCACAGAATCCAGATCAGCCAGACCAGACCGAAGGCCATCGCCACCATCGACAAAGCAATGGCGATCTGGTTGACCCGTTGACGGGACTTGAATTTAACCAATCGCGGATCGCTCATGACTTGGCTCCTTCCTGACGCTGCATGCGAGCCAGCAGCCACTTGGACAAGGCCAGCACCACGAAGGTGATGAAAAAGAGAATCAGGCCCAAGTAGATGAGCGAGGCTTGGTGAAGACCATCCGAGGCTTCGGCAAACTCGTTGGCGAGTGCCGAGGTGATGCTGTTGGCCGCCTCAAACACACTCAGCGAATTGAGCTGGTTCATGTTGCCAATGACAAAGGTCACCGCCATGGTCTCACCCAGGGCACGACCCAAGCCCAGCATGATGCCGCCCATCACGCCCGCCTTGGTGTAGGGCAATACCACCTGCGACATCACCTCCCAGGTGGTGGAGCCTAGGCCATAGGCCGATTCCTTGAGCATGGGCGGGGTCACCTCGAACACGTCACGCATCACCGACGCAATGAACGGGATGATCATGATGGCCAGGATGATGCCCGCCGACAAAATACCAATACCCACCGGCGGGCCCGACACCAGCGAACCCAGAACCGGCACATGGCCCAGCCATTGCTGGAGGGGAATTTGCACATAAGTCGACAGAATGGGGCCAAACACCAGCAACCCCCACATGCCATAGACAATGGAGGGGATAGCCGCAAGGAGTTCAATGGCCGTGCCTAGCGGTCGCTTGAGCCAGGCCGGCGACAGTTCCGTCAAGAAAAGGGCGATGCCAAAGCTGACCGGCACAGCAATCAACAGCGCGATGATCGAGGTGGCCAACGTGCCATAGATCATCACCAGACCGCCGTAATCATTTTTGACCGGATCCCACACCGAGCGGGTCAAAAACCCCAAGCCGTATTCGTGGATGGCGGGCCATGCACCTGCGACCAATGACAACAGGATTCCGACCAACGCGGCCAGGGTCAATATGGCTGCGCCCAGGGCTGCCCAGGCGAACAACTTATCCATCAAGTCGGTCAAGAACCGCGCGGGTCTTTCAGGAGGAGTTGTCATGGGTTGGGCAGTCGGCTCCCGCCCCAACGAGGAGCGGGCTGGGTCTGTGATCAAGGTCGACATGTGACTGTACCGTCAATTGAGTAACATCAGCACAAGGCCAACAGGCTCAGTAGGCAATGGGCTTGCCCGCGCCGTCCTTGATATGGGCCCAGGACTTGCGAATGGCGTCCTTGACGCTGGGGGGCATCGGCACATAGTCCAGGTCGTCTGCCGTCTTGTCACCGTTCTTGTAGGCCCAGTCGAAGAACTTCAAGGTACTGCTGGCATGGGCCGGCTTGTCTTGCACCTTGTGCATGAGGATGAAGGTGGCACCGGTGATGGGCCATGCATCCTTGCCATTCTGGTTGGTCAGGATCTGGTAGAACGACTTGTTCCAATCCGCCCCATCTGCTGCGGCTTTGAAAGCGGAGTCATCGGGCGACACAAAAGCGCCCGACGCATTTTTCATTTGCGCAAACACCATTTTGTTTTGCTTGACATACGCGTACTCCACATAGCCAATGGAGTTGGGCAGGCGACCGACAAAAGCGGCCACGCCCTCATTGCCCTTGCCACCCGCCCCGGTGGGCCAATTCACAGCCGTACCATCGCCCACTTTGGCTTTCCAGTCAGCGCTGACTTTGCTCAGGTAATTGGTGAACAAAAAAGTGGTCCCCGAGCCGTCCGAGCGGCGCACCGGTGCGATGGCAGCATCCGGCAGGTTCAGCGTGGGGTTCAAGGCCTTGATGGCCGGGTCATTCCACTTGGTGATCTTGGCCAGGAAGATGTCGGCGATCAATTCGCCGGTCAGCTTGAGCTGTCCCGGGGCAATGCCGGCAATGTTGACCACCGGCACCACGCCGCCAATCACGGTGGGAAATTGCATCTGGTTTTTCTGCGCCAACTCTTCGTCCTTGAGCGGCATGTCCGATGCGCCAAAGTCCACGGTTTTGGCATCGATCTGCTTGATACCGGCGCCTGAGCCCACCGACTGGTAATTGACCTTCAGGTTGGTGGCTTTGTTGTACTCGGACGCCCACTTGCTGTACAGGGGGGCTGGAAAGCTGGCTCCAGCACCCGTGATGTCCTGGGCATAGGCCGCAAACGACAGGCCCAGTGCGCAGGCCAATGAAATCAGTGAACGTGGCAGGGTGGTCATGAGAAAGTCCTAAGGTGTGTAATAACTGGCGTGACTCTAGTGCGCTTGTGTGACAGTTGCGTGACATATGGCCTGCAGACGGCCGGGTTGTCACGAGGGCCTGTTGAGTAGGTCCTGTCCCGACGGGTGACGCTCGTGAAGTACTCGGCAGCCTCCTTGTGGCATCAGGTTTCCAGGACATAGTGCCCAGGCGCATGGCCCAGCGATGCATGGCCAGCAGCAGATTTCTTCCCCTGGGGCGCTTTGCGCAAGGGTCCGGCCTGTCGCTCCAGCCACTGCGCCCATGCGGGCCACCATGACCCGGGGTGGAATGCAACTTCCTGAGCCCAGGTGTCCGGATCCTGGTATTTGGCCCCTTGCTTGCGCCGCGACAGCTGGTAATGCCGCGGGGCACTTCCCCCGGGTGGGTTGACCACGCCCACGTTGTGCCCCCCGCTGGTGAGACAAAACGTGAGTTCCGTGGACGTGAAGAGGTGCAGCTTGTACACCGATCGCCAGGGGGAGACGGTGTCGTGCTGCGTGCCCAGACAAAACACCGGCCACCGAACATCCCGCAGCACCACCGGGCGACCCTCGACGAGATAACGACCCTCGGCCAGATCGTTGTGGCGATACAGGCTGTGCAGGTAGTGGCTGTGCTGGCGGTAGGGCATACGGGTGGCGTCGGCATTCCAGGCCATCAGGTCCGTCACCGGTGCGCGCTGTCCCAGCCAGTAGTCGCGGACGACGCGCGAAAAAACCAGGTCACGCTGATGCAGCCAGGTAAAAGCGCCCGCCATTTGCTTGCCGTCGAGAAAGCCCTGGTCTGACATCACGCCATCCAGAAAGGCCAACTGGCTGTCGTCGATAAACAGGGCAAGTTCGCCCGGTTCGGTGAAGTCCACCTGCGACGCCAGCAGGCTCAAGGATTTCAACCGCGTGTCATCGCTGCGCGCCATCAAGGCGGCGGCAATCGACAGCAAGGTCCCGCCCAGACAATAGCCCACGGCCTGTATCTTTTGCTTGGGCACCCTCTCGCTCACGACGCGAATGGCTTCCATCACCCCATGGTTGAGGTAGTCGTCCATGCCCAGGGCCCAATCTTTGGCCTGTGGATTGCGCCACGACACCATGAACACCGTGTGTCCCCGGCTGACCAAATACCGGACCATCGAGTTGTGGGGCGACAGGTCCAGGATGTAGAACTTCATGATCCACGAAGGCACCATCAGAATGGGGCTGGCGTGCACCTCGGGTGTTTGGGCGTTGTACTGGATAAGTTCAATCAGGTGATTCCTGTACACCACCTGCCCAGGTGTGATGGCCACCTCACGACCGGGTCGAAAGTGATCGGTGTTCATCGTGGGTTTGTCAGACAGCCGACGCAGCACATCCTCCCACCAGTTGCGCGAGCCTTCCAGCAGGTTGAGCCCCCCGCGCTCGATGGTGCGATGTAACACCTCGGGATTGGTCCAGAAGAAGTTGGAGGGTGACACGACATCCAGCAACTGGCGCGAGGTGAAATCCAGCACCCGCTCATGGTGGTGGTTCACGCCGGGCACATCGGTGGTGGCGTTGTGCCACCACTGTTGTTGCATCAAAAAACCCTGGTAGATGGCCTGGTAGGGCATGTGCTGCCATTGCGCAGCGGCGAAGCGAGTGTCCTGCGGCAGAGGATCGATACACGACTCGCAGGGCCGCCAACTGCTCTGGATCAGGTGCGCCATCAGTTTGCGCGCCTTGTTGCCCGCCTTGAGCGCCAGTTCACGCTGCTTGCCTGGCGAGAAGCTCAGGTGTATGAGCCAATCCACATACGCGTTGAACAATGAAGCCGGCGACAGACCCGAGGTGATCCGAGCGATGTTGGCGTTGATGATCTTGTCCAGATCATGCGGAGGTACAGAGCCCGCTTTGGCACTCATGTGCAGTTCTCGATCAGTTTCATGCAGGACTTTCCCGAAACAGGGCTCACAACACCCTGACAGCGCTCCCAGCGAGTCGCCCATGCCATTTATCGCGCCTGTCCCCATGAAACTCTGTTCGATGACGCACGAGTTGCCGGACCACTGCGGCCTATCGACTACCATTCAGGCCATGTCTGTTGAACATTCCCCTGGGGTGGCCGTGATCGGCGGGGGACCTGCAGGTCTCATGGCAGCCGAGGTACTGGCCAGTGCCGGCTGCGCTGTCGATGTGTATGAGACCATGCCGTCGCTGGGCCGTAAATTCTTGCGCGCTGGCGTGGGGGGCTTGAACATCACCCACAGCGAAGCGCCTGATCGTTTTGCGCGCCGCTATGGCGATCGTCAATCGGTGCTGCAACCCGCGCTCGATGCCTTTGACGCCTCAGCACTGTGCGCCTGGGTGCATGGCTTGGGCATCGAGACCTTTGTGGGCTCATCAGGACGGGTGTTCCCCAGAGCGATGAAAGCATCCCCGCTCTTGAGGGCCTGGCTGCACCGCTTGCGCGACCTGGGGGTGCGCACCCACGTGCGCCACCGTTGGCAGGGCTGGCATCCGGATGGCAGCCTGCATCTGGCCCATGAGGGCAAGACTATGTCGTTACAGCCTGCAGCCACCGTCCTGGCCTTGGGCGGAGGCAGCTGGCCGCAACTCGGTTCAGACGCGGCCTGGGTGCCCTGGTTGCAAGCACGCCGGGTGAAGGTCCAACCCTTGCAAAGTTCCAACTGCGGGTTTGAGGTTCCGTGGAGTGAACATCTTCGCGCCCGCTTTGCGGGCTCACCCGTCAAACCCGTGGTGCTGAGCGTACAGCACCCCAATGGGCAGTGGGAGCGCAAGGCCGGCGAATTCGTGATCAGCGAGTACGGCGTCGAGGGCAGCCTGATCTACGCGGCGTCAGCAGCCTTACGACAGCAATTGACCACTCAAGGCTTTGCCCAGCTCACACTCGATTTACTCCCTCAGCATGACCTGGCGCGTGTTGAAGCCGAGTTGCGTCATCCGCGTGGCAGCCGCTCGATGTCCAGCCATCTGCAAAGTCGCCTGGGACTGCAGGGTGTGAAAACAGCGCTGTTGTTCGAGGTGCTGGGCAAGGACGGGTGGCAGGACCTGTCCCACGTGGCCCAGACCATCAAGGCCCTGCCTTTACGTGTACAGACTGCGCGGCCCCTGGCCGAAGCCATCAGCACCGCCGGTGGCGTGTGTTTCGAGGCGGTGAACGCCAACCTGATGCTGCAGCAATGCCCCGGCGTGTTTGTGGCGGGTGAAATGCTGGACTGGGACGCCCCCACGGGCGGCTATTTGCTCACGGCGGCCATGGCCACGGGCCGTGCAGCAGGGCTGGGGGCGCTGGACTGGCTGCGCACTCAGCATCCGGATCAGTTCGGCACTGCGTGACGACCGGCGCGGTCACGCGCCACAATGGTCTTCATGATTTGCGCCGTGCCGTCCCCAATCTGAAAGCCCAGCACGTCGCGCAACCGCTGCTCCATCACACCACGGTCATAGCCCCCATGGCCAAAGGACAGCAGGCATTGGTGCACCACGTCGTACGCAAGCTTGGGCCCCCACCATTTGCACATGGCCGCCTGCGAGGTGTGGGGCAACTCGCGGTCCTTGAGCCACAGGGTCTGCAGGCACAGCAAACGCGCGGCCTCCACCTGGGTTTCAAAATCGGCCAGCGGATGTGACACGCCCTGAAAGGCAGACAGGGGCTTGCCAAAAGCCTGGCGCTGGGCCACATAGGACCAGGTTTCTTCCAAAGCAATCTTGGCCACCGCCAGCACTTGCAAACCAATGAGCGCACGCGAGAAGTCAAAGCCTTGCATCACCTGCACAAAGCCTTTGTTCTCATCGCCCAGCCGGTGATTGACAGGAACTCGCACGTTTTCAAAGAACAACGAGCCGCGACCGATGGCGCGCTGCCCGTGGCAATCAAAGCGCGTGCGGGTCAACCCAGGCACATCGGTGGGCACCAGGAGTGCAGTCACGCCGTGGGCGCCGGACTCGGGGGTGCCGGTGCGACCGAACACCACCACGGCGTCGGCCTGATCGGCAGCCGAGATCGAGGTTTTCTCGCCGTTGATCACATACTCGTCGCCCACGCGTTCGACGCGCAGACGCAGATTCGCGGCATCCGATCCGCCCCGTGGCTCGGTCAGGGCAATCGCAAACAGCGCCTCACCGCTCACCAGTTGTTTCAGCCAGGGCTGCACCACCGCAGGGTCGCCATGATGCGCCAGGATTTGACCGTTGAGCGACGCCAAGAGGTTGATGTAGCTGATGCTCAAGTCCGCCCGTGCAATCTCCTCGTGAATCACCCCCGCAGCCAAGGAGCCCAACCCTTGCCCACCCACGGACTCGGGGAGTTCAGGCGCGATGAAGCCCATCGCACCCATCTCTCGCATGATGTCGCGATCGAGCACACGCGTCTGATCGCGTTCTTGAAACCCGGGCGCCACGCGGCCCTCAGCAAAGCGCCGGGCATGCTCGGCCAGGGTTTGCAAATCGTCATCGATATACGGATTCATACGGGTCTCCTGATGACCGAAGCAGACGGTGGTTACTTAGCGTACTTGCGGAACTCGGGCTTGCGCTTTTCCTTCAAGGCATTGACGCCTTCGCGCGACTCCTCGGTGTCGTAATACAGCTTGAGTGCGTACATACCCATGCCCGCAATGCCTGCCTGGTGGGCCGTGTCCATGTTGAAACTGCGCTTGGCAATGGCGATGGCCGTGGGGCTGCGCTCGCAGATCGTCTCGGCCCATTCCTGCACGGTAGCGTCCAACTGATCGTGCGGAACACAGAGATTGGCCAGACCCATGTCGACAGCTTCCTGACCGGAATAACGCTTGTTCAGATACCAGATTTCGCGGGCTTTCTTTTCGCCCACCACCCGGGCCAGAAACGCAGTGCCATACCCGGGGTCAACCGAGCCCATCTTGGGGCCGACCTGACCGAAGATGGCCTTGTCCGAGCAGATCGTCAAGTCGCAAATCGTGCACAACACATTGCCCCCGCCAATGGCGTAGCCCTGCACACGGGCAATCACGGGCTTGGGCACATCACGGATGGCGGTGTGCAGTTCCTCCATGGGCAAGCCGATCGTGCCGCGACCATCGTAGTTGCCGTCGTGCGCCGACTGATCACCTCCGGTACAGAAGGCGCGATCGCCAGCACCCGCCAGCACAATGGCGCCCACGCTGCGGTCGTAGCCCGCTTTGTTCAAGGCCTTGATGAGTTCGTCACACGTGGTGCCGCGAAACGCATTCATCTTGTCGGGACGGTTGATCGTGATCCAGGCCACGCCGTTGCGCACTTCGTACAGGATGTCTTCAAAATTCATGTCAGTTCCTTGGAGAAAATTGAGGCTGCGTCTTGCATCAGCCGTTCATGGTCAGACCACCAGACACACTCAGCACCTGGCCCGTCACGTAGGCCGCATCGTCGCTGGCAAAAAAAAGAATGGCGCCCGGCAAATCCTGCGGCTGGCCAATGCGGCCCAGCGGAATGGCACGGGTGAAGGCTTCCATCAGTTTCTCGGGGTTGCCCGCCCCTTCCTTGTAGTCAGCAAAGAGAGCCGTGTCGGTGGGGCCGGGGCAGACCACGTTCACGGTGATGCCGTGGCGTGCATGCTCACGGGCAATCGTTTTGGAGAAGGCCACCAGACCGCCCTTGCAGGCGGCGTAGACCGCCTCGCCCGATGAACCCACGCGAGCAGCATCGGAGGAAATGTTCACGATGCGCCCGCTCTTGCGTGCGGCCATGCCGGGCAAGACCGCATGGTGCATGTGCAAGGCGCCCATCAGGTTGATGGCAATCAGACGCTCCCACTGGTCCGGCGTAGTTTTGGTGAACGGCCGAAACACGTCCCACCCCGCATTGTTGACCAGCACGTCGATCGGGCCCAGCTGGGCCTCGGCGGCCGCCACGGCTGAATCTACCTCGGCACGCTGGGTGATGTCGCATTGGAAGGCGGCGGCAGTGCCCCCCGCGGCCTGGATCTCTAAGGCCACTTGCTGGGCCGCCTGCAGGTTCATGTCGACAATTGCCACGCGCGCACCTTCTGCGGCGAATCGTCGGCAGGTTGCGCCGCCAATACCCCCGGCACCGCCGGTGATGATGACAGTCTTGTTGAGCAGACGGGTCATGGTGGAGGCTCCTAAATATGTCAATGTATTTCCCTATTATCGCGTAGCTCTCCAAAGCTGCAAGACCTGAAATTTTGCCCCGTATCGGTGTTAACCCTAGTTATTAATCGCTGTCACCTCTATAACTCGATCTCAGAGGGATTTCGCAAATACGTCAATACATTACTTATTTCTTCCTCTGAATACCGTTGTTGTACAGTCACCGCACGCCTTGCCGATGCGCCCGCTGCACTCGAACTTTCTGCCTGCCCATGACCCCTGCCTCCTCTCCCTCCCCCGTGGCTGTTGTGACCGGTGCTGCGCGCGGCATTGGATTGGCCAGCGCCCAGTGGTTTCTCGACCACGGCTACCGCGTGGCAAGACTCGACAACCATGAGGCCGCCCTGAAGGCCAGCGCCATTGCCTTCTCAGACCCCAGCATTGCACGGGATGTGGTGTGCGATGTGTCCGATCCGGCCCAGGTCGAGGCCGCGGTGGCCGCCCTGGCTCATCAGTTTGGTCGCGTCGATGCACTGGTCAACAATGCAGGCGTGGCCGTGTTCAAACCCATCGGGCAAACCACGTTTGAGGAGTGGCGCTACGTCATGAGCACCAACCTGGATGGCGTTTTTCTGTGCTCCCAGGCGTTCGTCCCCCTGATGAAACAAAGCGGCGGAGGTGCCATCGTGAACATCGCGTCGATCTCCGGTCTGCGTGCCAGCACCTTGCGCGTGGCCTACGGCACGAGCAAGGCGGCGGTGGTGCATCTGACGAAACAACAGGCCGTGGAATACGGCCAAGACGGCATTCGTGTAAACGCCATTGCGCCCGGCCCGGTCGAGACCGAGATGGCCAGGCAGGTGCACAGTCCCGCCATTCGCAAGGACTACCACGATGCGATTCCGCTGAACCGCTACGGCACACTGGAGGAAATTGCGGCTTGCATCGGCTTCCTGTGCAGCCCCGCCGCGTCCTATGTGAATGGTCAATTGCTCGCCGTGGATGGCGGCTTCGATGCGTCAGGCATTGGCTTGCCTTCCTTGCGCGCCACGGGGTCGTAACACCTCGCCGGCAGACAGTTTTCTGACCTATCTCCCCCGCCTGCGCTATGGCAAGGGCACAGCCACCCATTCATCACCATACACCTCAGGCTCAGCATAGGCCTGCATGCGTTCGAAATGGTGTTCGATGTCTTCAGCCCACAGCAAGCCTGCCAATGTGGTGGCCAATCGCAGTGCCCCTTCGCTGATCGCAGGAATATCGCCGGTGATCACCCCCAATGACAAGGCTGCCGGGTAGTTGAAGCAGTGAATCCGATCCAAGCCCGGGCAGTCATGCCCGGCTTTGACTTGGAACTCAAAGTGACCTCCCAAATCGGGGCAAGCCTCGAGTTCGGCATCCTCCTGACCAGGTTCGACTTGCCATCGATCGCCCCAGGTGCGCACATGCGCAGCAATATGACGCAACATCGGGCGCTCGGCCCAGTTCACCACAAATCCAGTGGCAAAGATGAGGAAGTCCAGTTCGATCGGTCCGACCGATGTACTGACCTGCAAGGCAGTCCCTTCTTGCCGTGCGCCTTGAATGGCACACCCCAAATGGAAATGGGCATTGGCATGCTGCGATACACGCAGTGTGCTGCCCCGCGGGGGCGGTACCTGTTGCACGTTGATGTAATGGCGAACGCGCCACTTCCAGGCATCGGGCAATTGACCATGGCCGTGGATAAAACCTGGATTGCCAGCCCCTTTGCCTTTATTGATGCGCGGAATGTCGGTACGACGAACCAACAAATGCACGCGCGCAGCACCCGCTTCCAGCGCGGTGGCCGCACTGTCCATGGCAGAGGCACCCGCCCCCACCACGCCGACCCGCAGCCCTTGGAGGGTGCTGTAATCGTGGGGGTCTGACGAATGAGCCCAGTGGGTTCGCGGCAACTCTCGTGCCCAGTCAGGTACCCAGGCGCCGCCAAGACCGGCTCGACCCGTGGCCACCACCACACGCCGAGCCCAGCGCTCCAGCGCCACGCCTTGCGGATCTTCCAGACGCAGCTTCACCAAGTTGTTGGACTGCGGCCAAATGTCGGTCACGCGATGTCGGTTATGCACCTCCAACCCCAGCACACGTCGATACCAGCGCAAATAATCCATCCACTGCAAACGGGGAATCTTGTCCATCGCATCCCAGGACGCGGTGCCCCACTGGGCTTCAAACCATGCGCGAAAACTGAGCGACGGGATGCCCAACGCCGGGCCGGTCAACTGCTTGGGTGATCGCAGGGTCTCCATGCGGGCCGTGGTGGCCCACGGCCCTTCAAAACCTTCGGGCGCTTCGTCGTAGATATCGACCTGCATGCCACGGTGCTTCAGTGCAGCGCCCAGTGTCAGGCCTGACATGCCCCCACCGATGATGACCACATCTGCGATCGAATGCCCTTCGTGTGCCAGCTCGGGCGTCCAACGTGCAGCGGGCAGTTGCAAGGCCGACAGCTCCCAGGCCAAACGGGCTTCCAAGGCCGCCAGCCCAGGTTCGATACCGGGTCGCAAGGGCTCGCTGGGGGCGTGACTGGCTGGCAGTGTGGCCTTGTCCGTCATTTATTTCACCTCGATCCTGGCATCGCGCACGATGCGTCCCCAACGCTCGATTTCTGCGGACAGGTGATCCGCCAATTGTCGAGGTGAGCCGCCCATGGGCGTGGCCCCCAAATCACCCAGGCGCTTGCGAACTGCCGAATCAGCCATTGCCTCGTTGACCACCTGATTGACGCGTTGTATGACATTGGCTGGCGTCCCTTTGGGGGCCAGCAATGCAAACCAGGTAGTTGACAGCAATTGGGGCGCACCCAGCTCGATCATCGTGGGCACGTCCGGCAACGCCGGCGAGCGTTGCGGCGCCATCACGCCGATAGCACGCACCCGCCCCGCCTTGATTTGCGAGGCAATACCCGGAACCAATTGGAACATGAGTTGAATTTCACCGCTGATCAAATTGGTCGTGGCATTGCCAGGGTTGGAGAACGGCACATGCACCATCTCTGTGGCGTATTCGCGCTGGTACAACTCACCCGCCAGATGCATGCTGCTGCCGATGCCGGTAGAGCCGTAACTCAGCTTGCCGGGAAAGGATTTGGCATAGCGGGTCAATTCCGCCAGGTTCTTGACCGGCAAGTCCAGGTTGACCACCAGGATATTGGGCACTTCGGCCAACAGGGCAATGGGGGCGAAATCGCGTTGGCTGTCATACCCCATCTGCTTGTACATGGCTTGATTGACCGCCAGCGTACCCGCCCAGGAGAAAAGGAAGTGGTAGCCATCGTGAGGTGCCTGTGCGGCGGCCGAGGCCCCGATATTGCCATTGGCACCCGGCTTGTTGTCCACCACCACAGGTACTTTGAGGCGTTTGGACAATTCCTCCGCGAACAAGCGGCCGATGGTGTCGCCGGTACCCGACCCTCCAGGAGACGGCACAATGAGTCGAACGTTGCGGCCCGGTGCAGGCCAATCGTCGTTTGCCAAGGCGGGGGCAAGGCAAGCAAAAGCCAGGGCGCACAGGCTTGCCTGAATCCCATGGTGCGCTCGGCGAAGGCGGTGAATGAAGGTCGAGTGATCCATGAACTCCGTGGCCTGTGTGCAGGGTTAGGTTGTGGAGGGGGTCGAATGGTCTGGAATCGCGACAGCGGTCAGCGCCGAATCCCGGCCCGTCGCAACATCGCGTCAAAGATCAGCCGATGCACCTCGCCACTGCCCGCCACTCGCATAGCGGGGACATCCTTCAGGATGTTCATCGGGATCGACCGGTTGGGCCCAGCCCCGGCGTCCGATGCCAGCTGAATCTCGCAGGCGCGCTGCAGGGTCCAGAGGCGATTGAACGCAGTCGGAATGGTCGGCCCCACCACGAGCAAGCCGTGGTTACGCAGAATCAAATGATTGGAATTCCCCAATGATGCCACCAGACGCGGTTGCTCATCCATCCGGGTAGTGACCCCTTCGTAGTCGTGATAGGCCACATCACCAAACATCAGGGCACTGTAGAAGTTGTCATGCCGCAAGCCCTCCTCCTTGCAAGACACGGCGCTACCGGCCGTGGTGTGTACATGCATGATGCAATGCGCATCGGCACGAGCGGCATGAATGGCGCTATGGATCACGAAGCCAGCCCGGTTGACCTGTCCCGTCTCACCGGGGCGATGGTTGCCGTCGAGGTCGATGGCAACCAGGTTGTCGGGCGTCACCTCGGCGTAGTGCAAACCGAACGGGTTGATGAGGTATTCGGTTGCCGACCCTTCACGATCGGGGACCCGGACTGTGATGTGATTGAAAATGAGCTCGGACCAGCCCAGCCAATCAAACAAGCGGTAACAGTCGGCGAGATCCCGCCGCAATTCGGCCTCAGTTTGCATGAATCACCTCCAGGTCAGTACACATCCGCAGGTTGTCACGGTCTACCAGCCCGCGACCTCCTGTCACCCGGCTATCGTTCCAGACCCTGTCCTGTGTATTCTGCTACACCCCGCAAGGCAGGCCGATGACCAGCACCAGCCATCTGCCGGGCTGAATGTCCGAACGATGGAGTATGCCATCTGCCCCTAGAAGAAAATAGAAAGGTTCTTGGCCAGCAACACGTTTTGATGCAGCCGGATCTCTCGCCGTGCCAGACGCCACCCCTCTGCGGTCAGGCGGATGCGGTCCAGCCGATCGCCCACAAAAAAATATTGCTCGTATTCACATCGGTTTTGATAGATCAGAAACCGGCTGCTGACATCCACCTCCAACTCGCCTGCTTGGCTGGTTTGAAGGGCCGTCAGCTGCACATTGCTGACCAAACGGCACACACGCGAGAGCGGCTCCTCGGCCCAATGCACGCCCGTGAGAATCTGCTCCACGCGCTTGTTCAAGGTCCACTTGCCCTCATTGAACCAACTCATGTGCTCACGGCGCTGGGTGAATTCGCCACGGGCATGATCGCCGAACTTGACGTTGAATTCCATCGGCATGAAATAGCGCAGATCTTCGGCCAGCGTGTCGATCCAAGCCTTGAAATCGCGCTCGTCCAGCAACTGGGCCTCGTCGAAAAGAAATTCCTCAATCTCGCGCTTGAGGCTGAAATACCGGTCATCGCGCGCAAGGCGACCCGGTTTCACAGCAGTTTGAACAACAGCTTCCGTCATGTGGACTCCCGAAAAGGCTTCAGACCGATTGGCCCTCCCTGGTGGGCAAAGCACCCGACATCGATCACCGTGCCCGTGATCGCCTCGGACTCATCGCCCAGCAAGAACGCCACAGCCCTGGCCAAATCTCGACCCGTGGCAGGACGACCCGCTACCGTACCGACGGCGGGCTTCTTGACGAAGGCCTGTGTGTCGCCACCCATGCGCCCCACACTCATGCCCGAAACGATTCCGCCCCCGCCAGGTATGGCCACATTGACACGCACATGGTCATGAAAATGGTCATAGGCCATTGCCATCGACAAACCCAAGATGCCAGCCTTGCTGGCACTGTAAGCCGCCATATTGGGTTTGCCATACCCTGCACCCGAGCCGATATTGACAATGGCACCCCCGCCCGCACGAATCATGTGAGGCAACACCGCGCGGCTGGCCAGATAGGTTCCTTTGAGGTTCACCGCCAGGATGCGCTCGAACAGCGCTTCGTCCGTTTCCAGGACGGTCCCCAAAGGCCCAATCGCAGCATTGTTGACCAGCCCATGAATGGCGCCATGCCGCAACAACGCGTGCTCCACCACGCGCTCGACGGCCAGGGCATCGGCGACATCGGCCTCCAGGATGTCGGCACTACAACGGCAGGCTGCCAGTTCAGCCCGCAGCGAATCGGCGCCTTGTGCCGTGCTCGACACCTGGGGTTGCATCAAGCCAAAGGCCACGACGTGATAACCACGCTGGGCCAGTTCAACGGTGATGGACTGCCCCAGACCGAACGTGCCGCCGCTGACGATGATGGTTTTCATGATCTTCACTCGGCAAAACTGGCAGGACCCGAGTCATGCCGGCCAAGCAAGGTGTCCCAATCCGCACCCTGCATGTAGTCGCGCCAACGGCGGTAGAACTGGCGCGGGTTTTCTTCGCTCACTTGCAGGCTGACGTTGCCCGCCACCGGGCCGTCCGTGACCACTTTGCCCATCGACTGCTGGTAGTTATAGGGGTGACGCTTGGCGATGACACCTCGACTGCCCGCGGTGGCGTAATTCCAGTTTTCCATGTCATCTTGCTCAGTCATGCCTGCAGGCCCTGAATAGCGCATGTAGTAGGTGCGCAAAAAATCCTTGACCTCCTGCGGGGCATCGGCGTCCACCAGAAAGAAACGCCAGGCCTCGGTGGACTCCGGTCCATGCGGATGCCACACGCACAGGTTGCGAGGCTGGTTGCCGTGGAACGAGACATTCGGATAAATGGTGCCGACGAATGGGACAAGCCGGTAACGATCTTCTCCCATCCGCCGCCGGCGCTCCTCGTGGCAGTGTTGGAAGTACTCGGCAACGATGGGGTTGTTCTGGTAGGTGTTGGTGTACTCCCAGCCCTCAGGCATGATGGCACTGTGGACGCCATGGCCGGCGGGAAAGTTCACCCAAACATGCTGCGCCTTGTCCATCTCGTTGTCACGCCGCCCCTTCACGCCGGTTTCGGCACTGGGCCCGATGCCAATCAGGTCGACCGAGCGGTGACTGACGTTGTGGTAGGTGTCGCCGAGAAAATTTTCGGCGGCGAATTTCCAGTTACACGGGATGATCCACTTGTGCACACCCACCAGTACCTCGGATCCCCCTTCTCGGCCATCGCGGCAGTCCAGCGCCAGGTCCAGATGCGCACGAGCGTCGCCCAGGTAGGTCATCAGATCGGGGGCATGCGGATCCCACGACGCCCACACGGTGCCCTTGTAGGTTGCTAGCTTGGGCACTTCAATCAGCGACCACTCGTCCTTGTCCAGACAACCCTCATACAGAGTTTTGAACTGAGGGACACCAAACAATTTACCCTCCGTGGTGTAACTCCAGCTGTGGTAGGGGCATGTGAACAATTGGGTGTTGCCGTGATCGTACTGACACACTTTCATGCCACGATGGCGGCACGAATTCAGGAAGACATGGACCTGGTTTTTTTTGTCGCGCGTGAGAATGACCGATTCAGCGCCCATGCGAGAGGTGAAAAAATCGCCCGGGTTGGGAATCTGGCTTTCGTGCCCGACAAAGAGCCAGGCCCGCGTGAACACCTTGTCCAGTTCGTCCTCGTAGATTTCCCGACTCGAAAAAATCTCGCGGCTGATCTTGCCTTCTCGCAAGTTGACCATGGCTTTGTAGCGGGCATCAGGGGTGATGGGAATCATGACACTCTCGTGAATCAATGAGAACAATGGTTCGAACTGGGCCGCAGCCGGAAACAGCCCTGGTTTGTTCCACGGCCTCCTGCAATCGTGACGCAATCAACCGCTCAATCGTGTCGCTCGTACTGCCCACGATCGGCACCACACGCTTGATGGGCCGGGTGGGCGACCAGTCTTGTGACCAGGCCGAACTCATGCCCAGCCAGGCCAAGGCCATCACACACCACTGAGGATGGAACCATACTTCACACATGCCATCAATTCCTATTGTGTCGGCCCCAAGCGAGCGATCACGCTGGCCCATTTTTTCGACTCGCCTGCAATAAAACTCGCAAAACCTGGCCCGTCCAGATAGGCAGGTTCAGCCGCCATCCCGATGATCTGCGCCTGCACATGTGGCATGGCCATGATGGTAGCCATGGCCGTTGTCAGGCGAGCATGGATTTCGTTGGGTGTTTTCGCCGGCAGGAACAAACCCATCCATCCGGGGGCGGCATACCCGGTGATCCCTTCTTCAGCCAACGTGGGGATTTCCGGGGCCACTTTGCTGCGACGGGTACTGGTCAAACCCAGGGCCACGAGCTTGCCGGACTTGATGTGCGGATACGCGGAGGTCAAATCCACCATGGCCGTCAGCACATTGCCCCCCAGCAGATCTGTTACGGCCGGTCCACTTCCCCGGTAGGGCACAGCCACAAGTCGGGATTGCGAGAGGCTGGCCAGCAATTCCGCCGCCAAGTGCTGCGAGGTGTACTGACCCGAGTTAGCGCAGGAGACCCCCGCAGGGTTTCGCCGAGCCTCACGCAGCACGGCCTGCACATTGCCAAATCCACTGGCAGCCGACGCCACGAAAACCAGCGGGATGTCGGCCAACTTATTCAGCGGCAGCAAGTCCTTTTGCGGATTCAAGGGTGGTGCATCCGGCAAATGGGGATTGACGGCAATAGCACCCGTGGCCCCCAGGCCGATGGTGTAGCCATCCGGCGCCGACTTGGCCACTGCGATCAGGCCCAGCGCACCGCCAGCGCCTGCTTTATTTTCGACCACCACGGCCTGACCCAGCGCCTGGGACAACTCTTTACCCACCAATCGCGCAATACCATCGGCGGATGCGCCTGGTGCAAACGGAACGACCAGTGTGATCGACTTGACGGGGTAGGTGTCAGCTCCCGCGTGGTTCGTCAGGGCCATGCCCAGAACGACCCACCATCCCAGACGCCAGCGAGAGGCCATGGTATTTACCTTTCTTGTGAGTCGACTGTGTTGGCCATTGCGAGCCCAGTTAATGGGTTCGGTCATGTCTCGCAGATTCTAGAGAGCCCGTTTGACGGATGTCAAATTAAACTCATAATGTCTACCTGACGGACATTTTTAGCAGTGCTGCTGAACCATTTAAATTTGAATTTGTCCAACAGATGGACAATCTAAATTCAACCTACCCCGTATGCCCCACTCTGACAAGTCTGACCATGTCCGCGCCGTCTCTCGCGCCTTGGACATCCTGCTGGCTTTCACGCCCAGTGACATCGAGTTATCGCCGACTGAGTTACTCAAGCGCGTGGATCTGTCGCGCCCCACGCTCTACCGTTTGCTCTACACCTTGCAGGAATCCGGTTTTCTGGTGTCAGTCGGGGAGCCACAACAATTTCGTCTCGGTCCGTCTGTGGCCCGATTGGCCCATGTCTGGACGGCCAGTCTCGACATCAGTGCTTTGGCAGAACCTGTCTTGCGCCGCATCTGGAGTTACACCCATGAAACCGTCGCCTTGTTTGTGGCGCAAGGTGAAAACCGCTTGTGCGTCGCTGAACTGCCCAGTCCGCAACCCCTGAATTTCAAAAGGGGGGTAGGCTACACAGAACGCATCGTGCGGGGTGCCACGGGTCGGGCCATCCTGGCGTATCTAGAGGCTACGCCTCAGGAGATGAAGTCCTTTGCGCGCGGCACCGGCGTGGATCTCATAGCACTGGACCGCGAGCTATCGGCCACCCGCAAGCGCGGGTACGCCAGCAGCCATCACGAACTGATTCCCGGTGCGGTTGCGGTCGCTGTGCCGTTTTTTGATCAACATGGCAAAGTGGCAGGCTCTATCGGCGTATTTGGCCCGGAAATTCGCCTCACTGAAACTGTCTGCAAACGCATCGCTCAAACACTCAAGAGCGAATCACAGCAGTTATCTGCGTTACTGGGGTACAGGCCTTAGTCAATCGGCACAAAGCTCGAGCGCGCTTCATGCTCCAGGGCCTGAATCAGCCGTTGTAGCAGCGCCACCAATGTCGCCTGCTCCACATCGCTCAAAGGCGATAACAATTCTCGATAGGCTTGCAGCACTGGTTGACGTGCTTGCTGCAACAAAGCCTGCCCTGCCGGGGTCAGGGTGACGGCCATCTGGCGTCGACCCAGCGAGACCGGTTGACGCACGCACAAGCCCCTCTCCTGCAATCCCTTGAGCACACGCAGTACCGTCACCTTGTCAAACGCCAGGGCTCTGGCCAAGCGCGTCTGGTCAATGGAAGGTTGCGCATCCACAATGGTTAGTACGCCGTACTGTGCCGGCGTGAGTGAAAGTGCCGCACAGGCCCGCTCAAATATCGCCACCGAGATCTGGTGTGAACGACGCAGCAGAAATCCAGGCCGTTCGTATAAACCGACAGTCGCCATGGCCTAGGGATTCCCGGTAGCCCGGTCGGGCGCGTTGACTCTGATAATTGCTTGTTTCATACTTGATACCTACCATGCGCCGCCCTGTATTTCCCCGACGAAACATTCTGGCTCTGATGGCCACTGGCATTGGCACGGGCATGACCTTCGCTCAACCTGCCGCGGCACCCTTGCGACTGATGGTGCCGTTCACGCCGGGCACGGGTATCGACCTGATTGCGCGAACGCTCGGCCCCAAACTCGCGGAGCGGCTGAACCGTCCCGTGGTGGTCGAAAACCGTGTGGGCGCTTCGGGCAACATTGGCACAGAAGCTGTGGTGCGCGCGGCACCGGATGGCTCGACCCTGCTGGTCAGCGTCAATACGCTGGTGATGAACCGCAGCCTCTATCCTCAGTTGTCCTTTGATCCCGTACACGACCTGGAGCCCATCAGCCAGACGAGTTGGGGACAATTGCTGCTGGTGACACACCCCAACTCGGGATTGCGCAGCGCCACCGAACTGGCTCAAACCGCCCGCCGTCAGCCCGGCAAAATCAATTACGCATCCCCGGGTGTGGGCACACCGCACCACCTGGCGATGGAGTTGCTCAAGAACACCGCCCGAATTTTCCTCACCCACATTCCTTACCGAGGCACAGGTCCGGCGGTCACCGATTTGCTGGGCGGTCAGGTCGACGCCATGTTTCTGCCTATTCATGTGGCCTTGCCGCATCTCCGTTCGGGTCGCCTGACGGCACTGGCGATCGGCAGCAACAAACGTCACCCCCTGCTGCCTGAATTGCCCACGGTCGCAGAGCAACAACTCGGCGACGTGAATGTCGATATGTGGTTCGGCATCTTTGCACCGAAGGGCACGCCCACCGAGATGATCCAGTTGTTCAACCGCGAGATCAATCAGTTGCTGACCGGTGATGACGTCAAAAAGGCTTTTCTGTCTCAGGGCATGGATCCTCGCGGCAGCACACCCCAGGAATTTGCGCAACTCGTGCGTCGTGACGCTGAACGTTGGGCCAGAGTGGTCAAAGAACAAGGCATCCGTGCCGAGTGATCTGGCTTTCTGCATTGCCTCGGTACGGCCACTGGCGGCGCCGAAAACAGCGGCGAAAGTTTTGATCACCCCAGCATCCCCTCAAGCCTGCAGTTCACCGCGCAAGCAAGCAACGACCGACATCGCCAAGTCTGGGGTGATCTGATCCCCGCGCCACACCACATGACTGTCTTGTCTGATCAAATGCCAGGCGTGCCGGTACTCGGCAGGCCAGGTATGTCGGTCATCCATGACCCGCACAGTCAATGGCACCCGAGCCGCGTGCATGGCCTGTTGCATGAGCGCGGTTTGCTCAGCACGGGCATGGGGCGAGCACAGGAGGGTAAAGCCTGTTCCCAAGACATCCAGCAACGAGACTCCGTCTGATAGCCAGACATGCGGCGCTCGACAACCTGGCACTGTTGAGGGGGTGAAACTGCCCATGCTATAAGCCGGTGCGACGGCATCGTCATACACCATGACCGGTGATGCGTCGTAGTAATAGCCAAAATTCAACCCCGCGCAGCAATACTGCTGCACATTGAGTTCGTACAAATCCTGACCAAAGCTGCGCCGCGAGGCGTCTGCAGCGTCACCCGCGTCCTCAATATCCGCTGGGATGGCACGCCGGCGCTGACTCATGGCATGCGCATGGTTCATGGCAAAGTGCGAGACCTGCTCGGTGATGGGAAGACGCTCGCGCTCATAGGCATCAAGCGCCGAGGGGCTGGCCCAGCCCTCCAATTGAGCGGCCAGATGCCAGGCCAGGTTATCCGCATCGGCAATGCCGGCATTCATGCCATAGCCCGCGTAGGGCACCCACAGATGGGCTGAATCTCCAGCGATGAACACCCGACCTTGACGCAATTTGTCTGCCACCAAACGACGTCCAATCCAGTCTTCCTTGCTCAGCAATTCGTACTGAAAATCGGGGCCCACACCCAGGATGGTTCGAATGGCCCAGTCGCGATCCACCGATTCAAAATCGGACTCGTGATCGCGCAGGTAGTTGTGGATCAACCAGGTTTCTCGGCCATCAATGGCATAGACATTACCGCTGCGGCGAGGATTGACGGTGAACATGGCCCATGCCGCTGGAGCTTTCATGAGCGCCATCAAATCAGGTGCTCGCACACAAGTGCTTTGCACGCGCTGCACCACCTCGTCCCCCACCAGTTGCGCGCCTATGGATTTGCGCACCAGCGAGCGGCCGCCATCGCACCCCACCACATAGCGTGCACGCAGGGTGACCGTGGACCCGTTGCTCAGCACGCGACAACGCACCAGGGCTTCGTCGTCGTTGTGCTGGACCTCGATCACTTGATGCTGATACAAGCATTGAATCAGCGGTTGTTGTTGCACATGTCGGGCCAAAATGGGTTCGATGAACCGCTGGTTCAGGCGATGCGGCGGCTCGGGCGTGGGCCACCAGCCGTCGGGGCCGCTGTGGTCGGTCAGACGCGTCAGCCGACCAGGGATGTGAATGCGGGTGATTTCCTGCCCGACGGTGCTGGTGCGATAAGACACGTCATGCGGGTAATCGTCAGGAAGACCACTTGCACGCAAATCAACGGCGACGCCCAGACGGCGATAAATCTCCATGCTGCGTGCCGAGATGTGGTTGCACTTGACTTCCGTCGCTGCATGGGCCGCCTTCATTTCCACCACCGTGCACCGCACCCGACGTTGAGCCAGGCACAAGGCCAACGTCATCCCCACGGGACCAGCGCCCACAATCAAGACATCGGGTTCCAGCGTTGCTGTCATAGGGGCACACTCAAAGGGTCATGGTCGAACAACCAGTCGTACCGTCGGCGCACAGACTCTGGCTGCCACTCTCGGTCGACATAGGCCACAGCCAAGGCATCATCAGCGAGTTGCGGGTTATGGAAACGCTGGGCGTTGTCTCGGGAGCGGTTCACGATGTCGGCCGTTCGCTGCCAGCGCACCGATTCGAAACGGGCAAATGCCTCGACGGGATTCCCCGCCGCCGCCAGGCACCGTCCGATGACGGCCGCGTCCTCCAAGGCCATGTTGGCACCTTGAGCCAAGAAGGGCAAGGTGGGGTGGGCCGCATCGCCGACCAAGCACACAGCACCCTGAGCCCAGCCTTGTCGGGGCTCTCGTCCCAGCAGTGCCCACTTGTAGGGCTGATCAATCTGGTTCATCAGCGTTCGGACATCTTCATGCCAGCGTCCAAAGTCGCGCAACAGTTCTTCATGGCTGCCCGCCTCGGTCCAGGACTCGCCGCGCCAGTCACTGCGCTCCACAATGCCCACCACGTTCATCAACTCGCCGCCTTGCAAGGGGTAGGTGATGACGTGTGCCCCGGGCCCCACCCAATTGGTTCCCACAGAACGGCGCAAGTGAGCGGGCAGTCGGTGCATGGGCACCAGACCTCGCCAGGCCAGTAAATCCATGAACTGCGGTCTGTCTTCCCCCAGGCATTGCTGCCGCACAAGCGAGTGAACACCATCCGCCGCAATCAAAGCATCAGCCTCCAAGGTCCTTCCGTCGGCGGTTTGCATGCTGACCCCCTGGCCTGCAGGTTGCACTGCCACGATGCGCGTAGAAAGCGTGATGCAGCCTGGCGCCCGGGCCTGTACAGCGCGCGCCAGTACCCGATGCAGATCACCGCGGTGCACCATCCAGTACGGCGCGCCAAAGCGCGCGCGGCAATCTTCGCCCAGATCAAACAGTTTCCAGCATTGCCCGGTGGACCACAAGCGAATTTCCTTACCCGCCGCCTCACACACCAGGGGCTTCAGTTCGTTCTCCAATCCCCAGTGTTGCAACACTCGGGTCCCATTGGGCGAGATCTGCAAACCCGCCCCAACCTCAGCCAGTTGGGAGGATTGCTCATACATATGCACCTCAAAGCCGTGTTCGATGAGAGCCAGCGCCGCGCCCAGTCCGGCAATGCCCGCCCCTGCAATGGCGATCTGGCCACGAGAGCTCATTGAGGCTTGATGTTGTTGGCCCGGGCCACTTGTTGCCAGAGATCAATTTCCTGTGCCAGGATCCGGCCCAATTCTGCAGAGGTGCCCCCGATGGGTCGAATATCGAGTTTGGACAATCGCTCCTGCGTCTCGGGCAAGCGCATGATCTTGGCCACCTCCTCCTCAAGACGCTTGACGATGGACGCTGGCGTGCCTGCCGGAGCAAATAATCCGGTCCACAAACTCACCGCCAGATCGATGCCCTGCTCTTTCAGGGTAGGCACTTGCGGATAGGCAGGCATGCGCTGATCCGAGGTGACCGCCAGGGCTCGTAGCTTGCCAGCCTTGAGCAAAGACGCCACAGGGCCGGAGTCGACCAGGGTCATCTGCACCTCTTGCGTCATCACGGCGTTGATGGCTGGCGCACTGCCTGGGTACGGCACGTTCAACGCGATCAAGCCCGAACGGCTTTTGATCAACTCCATCACCAGCTGGAATGATGCTGCCGGATAGGAATAGTTGCTCTGGTTGGGGTTGGCCTTGGACCACTGCACCAAATCACTGAGCGTTCGGGCTGGTGAGCTGTCAATCACGCCCAGAATCAAGGGGAACGAACCCACCATTGAAACAGGTGCGAAGTCATTCACCGAGTTGTAGGGGGGCTTGGACAACAACACCTGGTTGAACACCATGGGTCCGCTGGCCGCCACGAGTAAAGTGTAGCCATCAGGGGCAGCCTTGGCGACAAAGTCGGTCCCCACCACAGCACCCGCGCCCGGCTTGTTCTCCACCACCACGGGCTGTCCCAAGGCCGTGGTGAGTTTTTCGGCCAGCAGACGAGCCAGAATATCGTTACCGCCTCCCGGTGTGTAGGGCACCACAATCCGCACTGTTTTGGCCGGCCATGCCGGCTGCGCCTGGACAACCGCCGACCCCCCCAATGCGAGCCACAGAGCCGCACATGTCAGCCAGGCGCGAAGTGCCCATCTGAATTGGCAACGAATCATGACTTGTCTCCTTTGAAGTTTTCAAATCTTGGCCACCGAGGCCACCAACACCACCGAACGCCCTGCCTCCAGCGCCGCGAAACATCGATCGAGCGCCGGCTCCATCTCGTCGGCATGACGCACCCACTCGCCGTGCGCACCAAACGCTTCAGCGACTTTGTCATAGCGACGGCTCTCACCCGGCCAACGTGCAAAAAACTGGTTGGTCTTGGCGGCTCCGCCCGTGGGGTGCACACGCAGCACCGCCTCCTTGACCGCCTGCCACCCCCCGTTGTCCAGCACCACGGTGAAAATGGGCAGACCATACGACTGCGATACCGCGTACACCGATGAAGGCGTGGAAAAGTGGAACCCGCCATCACCCTCGATGTGCACCACACGGCTGTGGGGTCGTGCCAGCTTGACACCGAGCGCCATACCGGCGCTGTAGCCCAGGCCTCCGCCCGCTCCCCCCAGGAAGGACATGGGCAGACTGCGGGGAATCTGCATGACCGCCGGCGAATTGCGAATCCCTTCGTTGATCACCACATCCTCCGGTGCGAGTCGACGCCCGAGCGCCGCACACACCCAGGCCGGGTTGAGTGCATCCGTGCCGCCGGCCTCGGCCGCTGCCGACGCCCACCGGGCACGGCGTTGCGTGTGCTGATCCGGCCAACTGCGCATGCGTTCACGAACGCGCGCATGGAAAGCCTCATCGGCCAGCGACTCGACGGCCTCATGAATGGCATGCAGCGAAGTGGTGCAATCAGCGGGCCAGCGCGCATCACTGGCAAAGCCCCACATGGGAAAGTCCTTCTTGATCGGATCGACGTCGATGTGCAACCAATGTGTGTCTTCACGGGGCTGGGTGGCATGGGGCAGCCAGGGCACATCGATATCGAGCAACAAACCCAGATCGGTATCCGGCAGGAAGGGGGTGGGATCAAAACCAAAAAAACAAGGTGACTCACGCGAGATGCACAGCCACGACGGACTGAACTCCACCACACGAATACCGCACAGCAGCGCCAACGCCTCCAGCGCCTGCACCGCTTCGGGCTTGCGTCCCAGGTAGGAAGTGATCACCAGCGGATGGCGCGCCTGCATGAGCGACCGCGCCACTTGTTGTACGGCTTCTGGGGGCAAGTTACCTTGTTGCGCAGGCCCGTAACGTTCAGCCGGGTAGGAGCGCACACGATCGGCCGGCCAGGGCTCGATCAGGGTTTCGCGTGGCAAGGTCAAATACACCGGGCCCGCCGGTTCGCTGTGCATGACCGTGTGGGCCCGCCGCAGCACTTCCTTGGCCACCACCCCAGAGGGCAGGTTGTATTCCCACTTCACATAGGGGCGCACCAAGGAACCGATATCGAACGGGTCCTGCACGTAGTGCACATAGTTGTCCCGGGCACCGGGCAATTCGCCGTGCAGACTGAAGGGCGACTTGCCGGCCATCAACAGCACGGGCAAGCGCGCCCGCATGAGGTTGTGCAGGCCCATGGCTGCGTTGGCCGTGCCGGCATCCACATGCACCATCACGCCTTGACCACGCCCCGTCACGGCGGCATACCCCCCGGCCATGTGAATCGCGACGTTTTCATGTGGGCACAGCACCACCTGGGGCGCTGCGCGTCCTTCGAGTTGAGCCTGTGCCAGTTCGTCCACCAGCGTCACATGGTCCGTGCCCAGGTTCGAGAACAGGTAGTCGATGCCCGACTCGAGCAGACCATCGATGAAGTGACGCGCCGAGGTGTGCATGGGAATCTCAGCCGGTCGATGCCATCAGGTCGATGTGCATCGGGTCATAGGGGTACAGCCAGTTGTTGCGCGAGGCCGCAATGTTGCGATCCTTGAACGCTTGCTTCATCTGCTGCGCGTCGGCAATGTGATAGAGCTGCCCCATTTCGGTGGATTCGTTCACCACCCGCGCAGTGCGCGGCGCCCGGTGCTGCTCGTAGATTTTCAGCCGCTCGGCCAGGGGCAGTTCGAGTTGCAGGCACCGGCTCAGAATCGCCGCATCCTCGATGGCCATCGCAGCACCTTGCGCCATGTAGGGCAAGGTGGGATGCACCGCATCGCCCAGCAAGGTCACGTGGGCCGTGCTCCAGGTCATCACGGGTTTTCGATTGTTGAGGGCCCAACGGAAGCATTGATCGCGATCGGCCGCATCGATCACGGCGCGCACCATCGGATGCCAGCCCGCATAGTCCTGATCCAGCTCGCTCCAGGGCTGGCGCGCCGTCCAGGACTCCTCTTCCCAGGGCCGCTCCACACAACCCACAAAATTCAACACCTGGGCCGATCGCATGTAATACATCACCGCATGGTTGTTGGGGCCACACCAGATGGTGGAGGCAATGGGCGGTCGCAACTCGACAGGAATACGCTCAATAGGAATTGCCAGTCGCCACGCCACCTGTCCAGTGAACACCGGCGGCTCAGCATCCACCACATGTTGGCGCACCACCGACTTGATGCCATCTCCCCCCACCACCAACTCGGCCTGAACCGCCTTGCCATCGGCAAAGTGAATCGTGGCACCCTGAGTTTGCTCGGTGACGTGAGAGGCACGGGCGCCGAGTTGCAACGCCTGCGGATCCAGGCTTTGCACCACCGCCAGCAAGGCCGCATGCAAGTCCACCCGGTGAATCTGGTAGTACGGGTGACCATGACGCGCCTCGTGGTCGGCCCCAAGCCGAATTTCGTGCAGCAACTCGCCTGTGTCAAAGCGACGAAACTCGAACGACTGCGGCTTGACCGCTTGCCGCTCCAGCATGTCGCGCAAGCCCAGGTGGTACAGCACCTTGACCGCATTGGCACTCATCTGCACAGCCGCGCCGACTTCATGCACATCACCGGCCTGCTCGTACACGCGCACGCGATGACCATGCTTCAACAGACAGGCAGCGGCCGTGAGGCCTCCAATGCCAGCGCCTACCAGGGCGATATCCATGGCTCAATCCGCAAGAAAAAGAAGCATGCTATCGGCGCGCAGTTAGCATGCCATCAGGGTTACCCCTTGAGCCCTGTCACGCAAGAGAACGAAGCCCAACCATTGCGTGAAGGGCCGCGGTTCAGCCCTGAACGGGCTCCACCTGACCCGATTTGGCCGATCGGATCACCGCCTCCAGGGCACTCACGTTGGCAATCATCTGCTCGCGCGGCACCGGATAAGGCGCACGGCCGAGAGCGGCATCGGCAAACGCCTCCAGGTTGTGCAGGACGGCCGGCGCTGGCGGTATGTCTTTCACCTGGATGGGCTGGCCACGCAGGCATGTGGTGAAGGTCCAACCTTCGGGCGCTTCAGGATGGGTTTTATCGCGCACCTCGGCCCAGCCTTGGGAGCCATACACCGCGAAGCGGCCAGCAAATGGGGTGGCCAGGATGGCAGAAATGAGCGCATGACCGCCGCGCTTGAAGGTCACCAGCGCGGCCAGGGTGTCGCCATTGGTCAGCGGACTGCCCAGTTGCTTCACGCTGGTGAAGACCGACTGGGCCTCGCCAAACACGCCAATCGACAAGTCGAGCAAGTGAATGCCGGTGGCCGTGAGCGGACCGGCCGGCGCCTCCTGCCCGGACAGGCGCCAGTTGTCGGGTTGCAAGGCCAGGAACTTGTCCTGGCTGAAGTTGGCTTCCAGCTGCAAGGGCGTGCCCAAGGCGCCGGACTTGAGCAACTGCATGAGCTCAAGAATGGGGGGCTCGAATCGTTTTTCGTGTCCCACGGCCAGCGCCACGCCCGCTCGGTCCACCGCCGCACAGGCGCGCAGCACATCGGCCCGGGTCATGGACAAGGGTTTTTCACAGAACACGTGTTTGCCCGCCTGAGCAGCGGCCACGATTTGATCGGTGTGCAGGGTGTGAGGCGTACACAGCACCACGCCTTGCACCTGCGGATCCAGCAAAGCGTCCTCGAATCGCGGTGAAAACGGCAGGCTGCGCTCTTGCGCAAAGGCCTGCCCAGCCGCGCCAATGTCCACCACACGAACCACTTGAAGCTTCGGGTTGTTGGCCAACACATCCACAATGATGCGTCCCCACCAGCCCAATCCGATCACGGCTACTTTCAACATGCAACACTCCTTGTCAGAAATCAGCTAATCGTAGCGATATTCAAACGAGCACACAACTCATGGCGGCGAGCCTCACCCGAGAGGCGACTCGCATGTCAAAATCAAGTTGGAGTTCAATTATTCATAGAATAGTCTTGCCGGTTCACAATTTGATCAGCATCATCTCGCCACTGCTGGCGTATTGCGGTATGCCTGAGCCCCTGATAGCCTAATTTGCGCCACCCTCATGAAAATTCTTACCACTCTGGCTAATTTGTGCGCCATCCTGGCAGGCGTCTTGATGACTGTCATCACCTTGCTGACCTGCGTCAGCTTGATCGGTCGCAACACAACGGGCTGGACTATCGTCGGTGATTTCGAGTTGACGGGTGTTGCAGCAGGTGCCGCCATTGCCCTGTTCATGCCGCTGTGTCAGCTGAAACGGGGCCACATCATTGTGGACTTTTTCACTGCCAAAGCCAGCGACGCCACCAACGCATCACTCGACCGCTTGGGGGCACTCGCCGTCAGCGCCACCTTTGCGTTGATGGCGTGGCGAACGGTGCTGGGCGGGCTGAACGCCTACACCAGTTTCTCCGGCACCATGATGATCGGTTTTCCAGAATGGATCGTGTACGCGGTCATGGTCCCACCATTTGTGCTGTGCAGTGTGATCGCGCTGGCCCAAGCCGTGTCTGGCAGCCAGCAAGGAGCCGCGGCATGAGCGCCCTGATGATCGCGCTGACCATTTTCGCCATCATGCTGGTGTTGATGGCCATTCGAGTGCCCATTGCCGTCGCCATGTTCGGCGCGGGCGCCTTTGGCTACATCTTGCAAAGCGGCTGGCAGCCGTTTGCCAGTTTTCTCAACACGCTCTCCTTTGCACGTTTTGCCAGTTACGACCTCTCGGTCATTCCGCTGTTCATCCTGATGGGCAATTTCGCCACGCAAGGCGGGATCAGCAAGGCCCTGTTCCAGTTTGCGGCCGGCATCATGGGCCGCTTCAAGGGCGGATTGGCCATGGCTGCCGTGTTGGCCAGTGCCGCCTTTGGTTCCATCTGCGGTTCATCCGTGGCGACCGCCGCCACCATCACGGGGGTGGCCTTGCCCGAGATGAAGCGACACGGTTATTCGCCCCGACTGTCCACCGGCACCCTGGCCGCAGGCGGCACCTTGGGCATTCTGATTCCCCCCTCGGTGCCGTTGGTGATCTATGCCATCCTGGCCGAGCAAAACATTGCCAAGCTGTTTGCCGCAGCCATGGTGCCCGGCATCATTGCCATGCTGGGGTATATGGTGGCCATCGGTATCTATGTCCGTCTGGTGCCTGGACAGGCACCGGAAGCGGAAACACCAGAACCCATGAACCGCGAAGCCCTGCTGGGGATTCTGCCCATTGCCGTCGTGTTTGCCATTGTCTTTGGCGGTATTTACGGCGGGCTGTTCACCCCTACCGAAGGAGCTGCCGTGGGCGCGGCGTCGACATTCGTCGCGGCCCTGCTGAAGCGGGAAATCAACTGGGCCAAATTCAAGCATTGCTTTTACGACACCGCCACCAGTTCGGCCATGATCTTCATGATTTTCATCGGCGCCGATGTCATGAATGCCTCGCTGGCCCTTACCCAGACGCCGGCACAGTTGGCCGAAGTGGTGGGCGGTTGGGGACTGCCGCCCTTGATGGTGGTGACAGCCATCTTGCTGTTTTACGTTGTCCTGGGGGCCGTCATGGACGAGCTGTCCATGATTTTGTTGACCATCCCCATCTTTTTCCCGTTGATCATGGGGCTGGACTTTGGCATGCCCAAGGAATCCGTGGCCATCTGGTTTGGCATCATGGTCCTGATGACCGTGGGCTTTGGCTTGCTGGCCCCACCGGTGGGACTGAACGTCTATGTGGTCAACAGCATGGCCAAGGACGTCCCCATCGCGGAGAGCTACCGGGGCGTGATGCCCTTTCTCATCAGTGACACGATCCGAACCATCGTGTTGCTGCTGTTCCCCTCGATTTCGCTCACCCTCGTCAAATACGTCGGTTGAGAGAGCATCAGCGGTCTTGGCTGAGTTTCAGGCCTCAGGCCTTGAACACGCCTTCCGAGCTGATCTCAGCCAGCGGCTTGCGGGCGTTGGGCGCTTCGCGTGCCTGCAAAGCCTCGGACAACTGGGCCTTGTCGCCTTGCTTGCCGATCACCATGACGGCGTCAATCGCGTAATCATCGGGCAAGTGGATGGCCGCGCGCAATTTGACGGGATCGAAACCGGCTAACGCATGGGCCGCCCAACCGCACTCCACCGCTTGCAAGGCCATGCTCATCCAGGCTGAACCGGTGTCAAACGAATGCCAGGCATTGGGAGCCAATTCGGTCTTGCCAGGGAACAGGGCTTGCTTGGCGGAGGCAATGGCCACCAGGGCACCGGCACGGTGCACCCAGCTTTGGTTGCCTTCGTTGATGGCCCCAAAAATACCGTCCCAACCTTGGCCACCGCGCAGCGCGTAAATGAAGCGCCAGGGTTGAGCGTTGTAGGCGGAGGGCGCCCAGCGACCCGCTTCCAGAATCGTCATCAGCACGTCGTGCGGCACCGCTTCGTTGGTCAACGAACGGGGTGACCAGCGGTTGATGAACATGGGGTGAACGGGGTGAGCAGGTTGACGAGGATTGGACATGGCGTGTGACTCGGAAAGTATGAAAGTGTTGAAGTCTAGTCGAAGATGCGCCCCAAGTTCAGGCAGAACGGGTCAGGACCTGTGCCAGCACGGACCGCACCTCCACCAGGTGGGCTGGCTCGGTGCGGTGAGCCAGGGTCACCAGACCAAACCGGGCTCGAGCTTGCAAGGCCGGGTGGACCTTCAAGGGCTTGAGCGTCGGACACGCGGCCCGCACGGCCAGCAGCACGGTGTCACTGCGCAGCGCCACCTCAACCAGATGAGACACCTCGTCAGTGGTCAGTTTGACCATGCGAAGGGGGTGCGCTCCCACGCCGTAGCGCTCCACCAGCAGACGGGCCAACTCATCACTCAACGGCGTAGAAGCCACCGGGTAGGACCACAGTTGCTCGACGGTCAAGCGCCGCACCGTCAGCAACGGATGTCCCGCTCGGCACAGAAAGGCGCCTTCCATTTCATGGACATCCGTCACCGCCAAATCGGGCGCTGGGCGCAATGAGCGCAAATCAACCACCACGGCATCCGCTTGGCGCTCACGCAGCATTTGCGTCAACACCTCGGTGTTGGCGCGCAAAATATCCAGGTGACATTGCGGAAACTGCTGCGCAAAGTGCGTCATGAGTGGGACGGTCAGGAGTGCCCCGGGTCCAGAACTGAGCCCAATGCGCAATCGACCCGAGTCCTGTGCATCCATCGACCGGCCGTCGCGAACCAGATGCTCGGCGTCCTCTTGCAAGGCCAGCGCACGCTCCAGGGTGCGTTGGCCAAAGGGGGTGAGTTCAATACGCCGGCCCAGGCGGTCAAACAGCAAGTGCCCCAGCTCATCCTCCAGGGATTTGATGCTGCGGCTGAGTGCGGGTTGGGTCATGAACAGCGCCACGGAGGCCTTGGCAAACGAGCCCATCCGCGCCAGGGTGATGAAGTGTTTGAGCTGCACCAGGGTCATGAGCGGCACCATTGATCCATGCATTTCAGATCATCTATTATGAATCCATAATGCATTGGACGACATGGTTTGAGCCCTCTAGTATTCGCTGACCCTCACACAAAACGGAGACACACCATGCATTCCTCATTTCGCTGGCTGGTCGGCACTTTGCTCTCGGTGTGCCTGAGCACCCCCGTCTGGGCCCAGTCATTTCCCGCCAAACCCGTCACCCTGATGGTGCCCTACCCCGCGGGTGGCGTGTCCGATGTCATCGCACGCACGCTCAACACCACACTGGCCAAACACCTGGGGCAGCCGGTCATTGTCGAGAACCTGGGCGGCGCCAGCGGCGGCATTACTGCGCAAAAGGTGCTCAACAGCCCGGCCGATGGGCACATGATTTTCCAGGGTTCTCCCAACGAACTCATCCTCGCGCCCATGGCCAACGCCATCAACCTGCAACCGCAATAAGCACTTCCCATGTCCGAATTTTCTGCCCCCTATCTGCGACACAGCCTGAGCGAGCGCGTGGGCGAATTCATCGCGCTGCGACGTGAGATTCACGCACACCCCGAGCTCGCATTCCAGGAGCACCGCACCGCAGCCCTGGTGGCGCGCAAGCTGACAGACTGGGGCTACGAGGTCGCGACCGGACTGGGCGGTACCGGCGTGGTGGGCACGCTGCGACGTGGTCGGGGCTCGCGGCGGCTGGGTATTCGCGCGGATATGGACGCCTTGCCCATCGCCGAGGCCACCGGTCATGCCTGGTCCAGCCAGACCCCAGGGGTCATGCACGCCTGCGGTCATGATGGGCACACGGCCACTTTGCTGGCGGCGGCGCGCCATCTGGCCGAACACGGTGACTTTGACGGCACGCTGCATCTCATCTTCCAGCCGGCCGAAGAAGGCGCCGCCGGGGCAGTCCGCATGATGGACGATGGGTTGTTCGAGCGCTTCCCGTGTGACACCCTCTTTGCCTTGCACAATATGCCCGGCTCCCCCACCGGACACTTCACCTTTCGCGCAGGCGCGACCATGGCCTCCAGTGACAACGTCACCATCACCCTGCAGGGAATCGGGGGGCACGGGGCCATGCCCCACACCACGGCCGATCCCCTGGTGGCCGCATCCTCCATCGTGATGGCCTTGCAAACTGTGGTGTCACGCAACGTCGACCCGCTACAGACCGCTGTGGTGACCGTGGGCGCGCTGCAGGCCGGGCAGGCCAACAATGTCATCCCCGATCAGGCCACCTTGAAGCTGAGCGTCCGCGCGCTTGATCCCGAGGTGCGCAGCCTGCTCAAGCAACGGATTCATGAGTTAGTCACACAACAAGCGGCGAGCTACCGCGTGCGCGCCGCTATCGATTGGCAAGACGGCTACGCCGTGCTGATCAATGACAGCGCCTGCACCATGCTGGCGGTCGAACTGGCCACCCGCCTGTTTGGTGCCGAGCGTGTCACCCCGAATGGAGCACCCATCACCGCCAGTGAAGACTTTGCATTCATGTTGCAGCGTGTGCCAGGCTGTTACTTTTTTGTAGGCAACGGCGCCGCGGGTACTCCTGGTGCCTGCATGGTGCATAACCCTGGCTATGACTTCAATGACGACATCATTGCCGATGGCGCTGCCTTCTGGAGTGCGCTGGTCCACGAGGTCCTGGCACCTGCGAACGGCTGATGTCAACACGACAGTCAGCGACTTTTTGAGCCCGACATGGCGCCACCATGAACTCCCTCGAATCCCTCGGCCAACACACGCTGGTGGCTCTGGAGTTACTGGCCACCGCCGCGTTTGCCTTGTCCGGGGTGATGGGTGCCATGCGCAAGCGCCTGGACATCGTGGGCGTGTGCGTATGCGGATTTCTTGACGCCTTTGGCGGCGTGCTGCGTGATCTGGTGTGCAATGAAATCCCCACGCTATTTCGCGACCACCGGCCCTACGCCGTGTGTGCGTTTGCTGGGGGCATCAGCTATGCGGGACTGACCTGGCTAGGCCTGGCTGACACCTCGGCCATCGCCGCCTGCGCCCTGATCACCACCGGACTTCGATGCCTCACGCTGTGGCACGACTGGCGACTGCCCACCCAGCTTTCGTGACATGACGACTCCGGAAAACGCCAGCGCGCGAATCACAGCGTCCTGCTGGCTTCATTTTCGGGGGTGACCGTCACGCCGACTTCCAGCGTATGCCGCGCTCCGCCATGAATAACGCCTCGGACGGGCGAGACGTCGGCAAAATCACGTCCCCACGCCACACACACATAGTCCTCGCCCGGCGTCCCCAGCCCCGATCGGTTGTTGGTCGGGTCCAGGTGCAGCCAATTTGATGAAGCCTGTAACTTGCCCGAAGCCCAACCGGGGATGTACAGCGACACCCAGGCATGTGAGGCATCGCTACCGATCAGCCTGGGTTGACCCTCGGGCGGGTCGGTCAGCAAATAGCCACTGACATACCGCGCTGAAAGCCCCAGGGCTCGAAAGCAAGAGAGCATGATGTGCGCAAAATCCTGGCAGACACCTCGTCGCAGTGACAGCGCCTCCAGCGCTGGCGTATGGATATCGGTGGCATGAGACACATACGCAAAGTCACGGTGCATGCGCTGCATCAAATCGATGGCGGCGTCATGCAAGGGTCGGCCGGCCCCGAAGCTCTTGATGGCGTAGCTGACAAAATCATCATGGGGCTGCACATGCCGGGAGGCGTAGCAATACTCGTTGGCGGCATCCCAAGGCTGGCCCGTCCGGTACTCGAAATGCGAGCGCACCACTTCCCAGGGCATCGCCGGTGACTCATCCATGACCATCAGCGGTTCCCGCGTATTCACCACACTGTGGGCGCGGATGGACAGCTCGAGGTGCGGCTGCACCAACGCAAAGTAATGACAGGGATTGCCCTGATGGTCCAGTACCTGATTCAGCCAGGTCGGCTCGGGTTCGATCACCAATTGCGCGCTGACCACCTCCTGGCACGGCGTCTGCCGCGGTAGCAAGTGCGCCATGTGCTGAGCCACACTGACCGGTGCCGAATAGCCATAGCGCGTGGTGTGAATGATCTCCAGTCGCATGCGTCAAACCCCGATACTGCCCACGCGCTCGGCGTGGCTGAAGTAACGCGACGCAATGGCATCCGACAATTCCCACAGCGTCTGACGAGCCTCGTGAAGACGATCGCGAAAGCTGGGTTGATGAATCTCGGATGCCATCGAGAAGTCAGGCACCCTCTGCGCCAATGGGTCCTGCGACTGCCGATCGACCTGCCCGAGTTTGCTTAAACGTGCCCGCAAGGATCTGCCGACCCAATGCAAGGCCCTGGGCTGTTCGCCGTCCCACACCAGCAATTGGCACAAATCCGACAGTTGGGCCTGGTCGGCGTGTTCGGCCTGAAATGACTGGGCACAGTCAAACACCTCCAGCAACAAGGGCAGTTGTCTGGACAAGTGCTCTGGTGACAACAGATCGAGTTCGCAGCTCAGCATCAACGCATCCAGCAAAAAAATCATGCGTTCAAGCAAGCGGCCCACGGTCAGCAACTGCCATCCATCGTCGCGGGTCATGCGATCGCTTTGCGCCCCAATGATGGCCGCGAGCCAATCAGCGGCTTCGTCCAAGGCCGTCAGCGCTGTGGCGCGAGCATGGTCCGGATCCTGACCCGGCATCAGGTGCCACCGGGTGAAGCCATCGACCAATTGTGTGATGGCCTGCCACTGCTGCGGCGAGAGACGTTCGCGCAATCCCGACGCCGTGCGCTGCATGGCTCTGAGGTTGTAACCCACACTGGTGAGTTGGGCATGGTCATTCAGCCCCGCCAGCAGGGTCCGCTCAAAGAGACGCCGTCGGGACTCCATCCTGACGACATCAGCGGAGTCTGCCGAGGGCACGCCGACGGGCACCAGTCCATTGCGTTCGCACAGCATTTGCAACCAGGACCAGGCTTTCCCCACAGGGGGGTCCTCGTGGTGAATTTGATGCAGGCACAGGCGCGCCAACCGTTGCGCGTTGTCGCTGCGCTCTGTGTAGCGACCCAACCAGAAGAGGTCTTCAGCCGATCGACTGGTGACGAGACGTGATTTGGCCGCTGCGGTCCTGGCAGGCGTATCGTTTGGGACAGGGACAGTCTCGTCACGAGGCAATTCCACATCCAGCATCAACTGCGCAGAGCGCAGCACCCACACGTCTGCGCTGCTGCCCCCCCGTTGCATGGAGGTGATCTCGCCCTGCATGGAGGCGATGCGAACCAGTCCACCGGGTAATACCTGCCACTCGTGTCGGCCAGTTCTGAGTGCGAACAGGCGCAGCACCATGGAGCGCGGTTGAATTTCGCGTTGGCGCCAAGTGGGCATTTGCGACAAAGGCTGATACGACTGCAAGGTGTAGCGGTGCGGCTCGCGCACAATGCGTCCGCGCCACTCGTCGCGCTGTGCGGCGGTCAGTTCTCGACCCAGGGTGGCCGTGATCGCATTGAGCCCTGCCGCTTCGGGATAGGTTGGCTTGATCACGGTCTCAGCCAAACGGGGCAAGACGGCTTCCATGGCCGCTCGCTCACCACACCACCAAGTGTCCAGCGACGGCAGACGCAAGGTTTCGTGCAGGATACGCTCGCACAAGGCTGGCAGGAATCCCAACAGGGCGGGTGACTCGAGCCAGGCCGTGCCGGGTGGATTGCTCACCACCAGTTGGCCCGCGCGGACCACTTGTAGCAGGCCTGGAATGCCCAGGGTGGAATCCGGCATCAACTCCAGGGGGTCGAGGTAGGCGTCATCCAGTCGCTTGATGAGCACATGAATCTGCTCGAGCCCACGCAGGGTCCGCAAGAACAATTGCTGGCCACGCACCGTCAAGTCATGGCCTTCAACCAGTGTGATACCCAGATGGCGAGCCAGGTAGGCATGTTCGAAATAGGTTTCGTTGTAAGGGCCTGGCGTCAGTAACGCCACATGGGCACGATCTCCGGCTGGGCTTGCCGTCCGCAAGGACTGCAACCAACGACGGTAGGTGCCCTCCAGGGCATGGACTTGCAACTGTGCAAACGCTTGCGGAAACTGACGACTGATGATGGCCCGGTTTTCGAGCAGGTAGCCCAGGCCTGAAGGCGCCTGGGTGCGTTGCGAGATCACCGCCCAGCGCCCATGCGCATCACGGCAGACATCGAAAGCCGCAACATGCAGATGCGTCTCGCCCGCAGGCGCATAGCCGTGCAGCTCGCGCACAAAGCCGGGGTGCCCGAGCACCAACGCGCCGGGTACCAGGGCTTGACGCAGCAATTGCTGGGCGCCATAGGCATCGCGCATCAAGGCTTCCAAGACCCTGGCGCGCTGGGCAATGCCGGCACTCAGTTCAGCCCAGTCCTGCCCGTCGATGAGCAGCGGGAAAAGGTCCAGGGCCCAGGGACGCTTGGGACCATCACGGTCTGCATAGACGTTGTAGGTGACTCCATTGTCCTGAACCTGGCGCTGCATGGTTCGGTGCTGCCGATCGAGTCCGTCGACGCCCAGGGAAGCTACCTGTTCGAAAAACGCATGCCAATGGGCAGCGCCGACACCGCGCAGGGGATCAGACTGCATTTCATCGAAATGCCCATCGGCCACCCTGCGAGCATGGATGGGCGAGCGATTCAACCCGTCACTCGTGGCGTGAGAAGGCAAAACCCACCGCGGGTTCGACGAAGATTCCTGCATGCACGAATTCTCTCATCGCCGAAGATCCAGCGTAAAGGGGAATTCCTTGCTGCCCATGACGTCCAGGGTGTTGGGCACCTGGGCCATGCGCCCAGGCGTGTGGCCCATCGGGAAAAATCGAGACCGGCGGCGACTTTCCGCCTCGTAGGCATTGACCGGGAAGGTCTCGTAATTTCGGCCGCCCGGATGTGCGACATGGTACTGACAACCCGCGATGGCTCGTTGCATCCAGGTATCAACCAGATCAAACGTCAGCGGGGCTTGCACACCGATCGTGGGATGCAAGGCGGAGGCAGGCGCCCACGCGCGGTACCGAACACCGGCCACATACTCGCCCACCACACCGGTGGGCTGCAAGGGAATCGGCCTGCCGTTGACCATCACCGCGTGTCGACTCGGATTCAGGCCTTGCACCAGCACCTGCAAGCGCTCCAGGGACGAATCGACGTAACGCACCGTTCCCCCACCGCCCCTTTCTTCTCCCATGACGTGCCAGGGTTCTAACGCATGCCGGATCCGGAGTTGCATGCCCAGCGCCTGAACCTCGCCCACCAGGGGAAACCTGAACTCCAGGTGAGGGGTAAACCAGACGGGATCGAAATGAAACCCTGCCTCGCCCAACTCGGTCAGCACATCATCCAGATCCGCTTGAATGAAGTAAGGCAACATGAAGCGATCGTGCAATTCGGTGCCCCACCGTGTGGCCGGTGCCCGGTAGGGCTCATCCCAGAAACGGGCGACCAAGGCCCGAATCAGCAGCAACTGGGCCACACTCATGCGGGCATGGGGCGGCATCTCGAAAGCACGCAACTCGAGCAACCCCAATCGGCCTGTCGCCGAATCCGGCGAGAACATCTTGTCGATACAGAATTCACTGCGGTGTGTATTGCCGGTGACGTCAATCAGGAGGTTGCGTAGCGTGCGATCGAGCAGCCAGGGGGGTATATCCTGGCCATGACGCTCGCGGTTGCGCTGAATTTCACGCAGGGCAATTTCCAGTTCATACACCTGGTCGTTGCGCGCCTCGTCCACCCGCGGAGCCTGGCTGGTCGGACCAATGAACAACCCACTGAAGAGATAACTCAGACTCGGGTGGTTGTGCCAATACAGGATCAGACTGGCCAGCAATTCGGGCTTACGCAAAAATGGGCTGTCAGCCGGTGTGGCGCCACCGAGGACCACGTGGTTTCCACCTCCGGTGCCGGTGTGTCGGCCGTCCAGCATGAATTTTTCAGCCGACAGGCGCGATTCAAATGCGGCCTGGTACAGAAACTCGGTGTGCTCGACCACCTCATGCCAGTGGTGCGCGGGGTGGATGTTTACCTCGATCACCCCCGGGTCGGGTGTCACCTGCAACAGTTGAAGCCTGGGGTCGCGAGGCGGCGGATACCCTTCCAGCACCAGTTTGAACTGCAACGCCTCGGCCGTGGCTTCAATGGCACTTAGCAATTCCAGGTAATCTTCCAGCCGTGTCAGCGGCGGCATGAAGACATACAGCACAGATGACCCTGAACCGGCCTGACCCTCGGCCGCCGGCCCATGGGCTCTCGCCGGATCCCGAACTTCCACACACAAGCCGGTTCGCGTGACCCAAGGGGCCGATTCAAAGGGTCGCACGCCAGCGGCGCCTGAAGCCTGACCCTCCCCCATCCCCTGCAGGTTTGTTGGATCCGATCCTCCCCGGCCTGACCAGGGTTGCTGTTGAGACTCGCTTTGCACCACATACCGGGCGCGCGTCTGTTCTGCGGCGGGTAAGGTTTCACGTAGGACGCCCGGGTCGGGCAGATGCTGGTGTGGATAGTCCTGCGTGCGGACCCAGGGCAATGAATCCAAAGGCAAGCGATAACCCATGGGGGAGTCCCCAGGGATCAAGTACATGCGCTCATCACGGAAAAACCAGGGGCCGCTCTTCCAGCGCTGTGGCCCGCCTTCCAGCGCCTGCAAAGGCAACAAATACCCCACCGCCGATGACAGTCCCTGGCTGAAGACACGTCGCAATCGAACGCGCTCGAGTTCATCCTCGAGGCGGGAGTCAAAGGGATCCACGTTGACAGGCAGTCGGCGCTCCCGCCACAGGTAGTACCAGGTGTCCTCGTAGCCCGGTTGAATGAACTGATCGCCTACCCCCAGCTTGTGCGAGAGCACTGTCATGAAGCGATGGGCATCCTCTGGGGTGTAATGGTGTGGCTCGCTTTCGTTGGCGAATAGCGCGGGGTTGTGCCAGCAGGGTTGGCCATCGGCCCTCCAGCCAATGCTGAGTGCCCACCGAGGCAGTTGTTCCCCGGGGTACCACTTGCCCTGACCCAAGTGCAGAAATCCGCCCTGGCCGTAGTGGGCCTGTAACTTGTGGACAAGCGTCGTTGCCATGCCGCGTTTGGTCGGCCCCAGGGCCTCGGTATTCCACTCGGGCGCGTCGCGGTTGTCGATCGCCACAAAGGTCGGCTCGCCGCCCAGCGTCAAACGAACATCGCCTGCTTCGAGTCGCTGGTCCACCTGCTCACCCAGAGCCACCAGGCGTTGCCACTGCTCCTCGGTATAGGGCTTGGTCACACGGGCCGATTCCACGAGGCGGCTGACGTGCATCTCGTGGTGGAACTCCACCTCCGCTTCATCAACCAGGCCCTCGATGGGTGCGGCACTCGCCGGCATGGGGGTGCAAGCCAACGGGATGTGGCCTTCTCCCGCCAGCAAGCCCGAGGTGGGGTCCAGACCCACCCAACCCGCACCGGGCAAGTACACCTCGCACCAGGCGTGCAGGTCGGTGAAGTCGACCTCAGTGCCCGCAGGACCATCCAGGGATTTCACATCGGGCACCAGCTGGATCAAATACCCCGAGACGAACCGGGCTGCCAACCCGCAATGTCTCAGCAATTGCACCAGCAACCAGGCACTGTCACGACAGGAGCCACTGCCCCGGGTCAAGGTTTCCTGCGGTGTTTGCACCCCGGGCTCAAGACGTATAAGGTAGCGAATGTCCCGCTGCACCTGCTGGTTGAGTTGCACCAGGAAATCGATCGTGCGGAGTGTCTGCTGCGAGGTTTTGAGAACCCGGGAATTCAAGTAATCCTTGAAACGCTCGCCTTGCGGTGTGACCAGCAGGTAGGGAGCCAGCTCCTCACGCAGCTGAGCCGACATGGTGAACGGATAGTGCTCGGCCCCTGGCTCCAAGAAGAAGTCGAACGGGTTGTACACCGCCATTTCCACCACCAGATCCACCGTGACCTTGAATTCACGGGTTTTAGCCGGGAATACCAGACGCGCCTGGTAATTGGAAAAGGGGTCTTGCTGCCAGTTGATGAAGTGAGCCGGCTCCACCCGCAAGCTGTAGGAAATCACCTGCCCCCTCGTGTGGGGGGCTGGCCGCAGCCGAATGACTTGCGGTCCCAACTGCACAGGCCGGTCGTATCGATACTGCGTGACGTGATGAAGTGCTGCGTGGATGGGCATGCCCCCATTTAGCAAGAGACAAGCCAGTCCTTTCTCCGTGCAATATGCACGAATACCAAGCTCTGCCCTGCACCAGGCATGAAGGGGCATCAGAGTCGTGCACAACGCTCCCCAAAATGGTGCGCAAATCCACCCAATCCAGGGGGTTCAATGGCACTGCTCTTGCTAAGTTAACCAGCAGGAGAAGCCGATGTTGAAATACGACGAGATGTATGAACGGGGCACGGAGGCCTTGCGAACGCATTACCGTGACTACGGAGCCTGGTTGTCCCAGCAGGATGAGACAGCCATGCGAGCTCGCCGTGACGAAGCCGAGGTGATCTTTCGACGGGTGGGCATCACGTTCGCAGTCTATGGTGACAAAGACGAAGATGGCGCGGGCACGGAACGACTGATTCCGTTTGATCTGATTCCCCGCATCATCCCCGCACACGAATGGCGAGAGTTGCAAAAAGGACTGGTGCAGCGTGTCAACGCCTTGAACCGTTTTTTGCATGACATCTACCACGAGCAGGCCATTCTGAAGGCGGGCATCGTGCCCAGTGAGCAAATCCTGCAGAACTCGCAATTTCGACCTGAGATGATGGGTGTTGATGTACCCAACCAGGTGTACTCCATGATCAGCGGCGTTGACATCGTCCGCGCGCCCGACAGCCAAGGCAACGGTCAGTACTATGTCCTGGAGGACAACTTGCGGGTGCCCAGTGGGGTGAGCTACATGCTGGAAGACCGCAAGATGATGATGCGTCTCTTCCCGGATCTTTTTCGCCTCAACCGCGTGGCCCCGATTGCGCACTACCCCGACATGCTGCTCGAATCGCTGCGTGCCAGCGCCCCGTCCACCACCGACAACCCCACGGTGGTGGTGCTGACCCCGGGCATGTACAACAGCGCTTACTTCGAGCATGCGTTCCTGGCCCAGCAAATGGGCGTGGAACTGGTGGAAGGCAAGGACCTTTTTGTCGACCAAGATCAGGTGTTCATGCGAACCACGCGTGGCCCGCGCAAGGTCGATGTGATTTACCGCCGAGTGGATGACGATTTTCTGGATCCCAGCACCTTCCGCGCTGATTCCACCTTGGGTTGCGCCGGCTTGATGAAGGCCTACAAAGCCGGCCGTGTCAACATCTGCAATGCGGTCGGAACCGGCATCGCCGACGACAAGTCCATTTATCCCTATGTCCCCAAGATGATTGAGTTCTACCTGGGGGAAAAGCCGATTTTGAACAACGTCCCAACCTTCATGTGTCGTGTGGCTGAAGATCTGCAATACACGCTGGCACACCTGTCGGAACTCGTGGTCAAGGAGGTGCATGGCGCCGGGGGCTACGGCATGCTGGTGGGTCCCATGGCCAGTCAGTCCGAGATCGAGAATTTTCGCCAACTGCTGACGGCCCATCCTGAGCGTTACATTGCACAACCCACACTGAGCCTGTCCACCTGCCCCACCTACGTGGAATCCGGCATCGCACCACGTCATATCGACTTGCGCCCGTTTGTCCTGAGCGGAAAAACAGTCCAGATGGTTCCGGGTGGGCTGACACGGGTCGCCCTCAAAGCAGGGTCCCTGGTGGTCAACTCGTCGCAAGGCGGGGGCACCAAGGACACCTGGATTCTGGAGAATTGATCATGCTCAGCCGAACTGCCGATCACGTATTTTGGATGTCGCGGTACACCGAGCGTGCCGAAAACACCGCTCGCATGCTGGATGTCAACTACCAGACCTCGTTGCTACCGCAGTCCACCGCCGTGGCCGAACTGGGCTGGCAAGGTCTGCTGAAAATCAGCGAGTTGTTGCCGGCGTATCAAGGCTTGTATGGCGAGGTCACACCGCAGCGGGTGCTGCAGTTCATGGTCCGGGAAGAACAAAACCCATCGTCGATCATTTCATGCTTGAGAGCTGCCCGAGAAAACGCCCGGGCTGTGCGGGGCACCTTGACCACCGAAGTGTGGGAGACACAGAACCAGACCTGGCTGGAACTCAATCGCCTGCTCGCCACCGACATGCTGGAGCGCGATCCTGGCCAATTTTTTGAATGGGTCAAATTCAGATCCCACCTGTCGCGAGGTGTGACGGTGGGCACCATGCTGGTCGACGAGGCCTTGTACTTCATGCGACTGGGCACTTTCCTGGAGCGAGGTGACAACACAGCTCGATTGCTGGACGTCAAATTCAACGCGGTTGACAGCGACTTCTATGGTCTGGCCAGTGACCAGGACCAGGAATACGATTTCTATCATTGGAGTGCCATTTTGCGCAGCGTCTCGGGTTTTGAAATCTACCGACGCGTGTACCGCAATGTCATACAACCCGACCGGGTGGCAGAATTGCTGGTCTTGCGACCCGACATTCCTCGCTCCTTACTATCGTGCATGAACGAGGTGGTGAACAACCTGGACGCGGTGTGTGAATCCTCGAGTTGCCTGAGTTGCCGGTTGGCGGGAAAACTTCGCGCAGACTTGAAATTCACGACCATCGATGAAATTTTGAAACAAGGCCTGCATGCATTTCTGGTCCAATTCTTGGAGCAGATCAACCAGATCGGTGCTGAGATCAGCCGGGAGTTTCTGGTTCCGGCCTGACAGGCTGATCAGCATCACGTCAAACCACTAGGAGACTTTTTTCATGACCTACTGCGTCGGGGTTCGAAACCGCGCTGGGCTGGTATTTCTGGCAGATTCCAGAACCAATGCGGGCCTGGATCAAATCAGCACGTTTCGCAAATTGCATCGCTTTGAAATACCCGGCGACCGCGTGATTGTGCTGCTGACTGCCGGCAACCTGGCCATCAGCCAGTCGATTGCCAGCAACCTGCGCGTGATGATGCACAACCCAGATGAAAAAAGTCTGGCCAATGTCCCCAATATGTTTTCCGCCGCCAAACTGGTGGGTGACACAGTGAGAAAGGTGCATGCCCGTGACGCCGACAGCCTGAAGGACTTTGGCATTGAGTTCAATGTGAACATGATTCTCGGAGGGCAGATCAAAGGCGAGGAGCCACGTTTGTTCAATGTCTACTCGGCCGGCAATTTCATCGAAGCCACGGAAGAAACGCCCTACTTCCAGATTGGCGAATCCAAGTATGGCAAACCCATCCTGGATCGGGTGATTGAGGGCGATTTGAGCCTGGATGAGGTGGCGAAATGTTGTCTGATCTCCATGGACTCGACCATCAAATCCAATTTGTCAGTCGGATTGCCACTGGATTTGATGTGCTACGAAAACGACAGCTTGACGGTCACGCAGCACAAACTCATTGATCAACACGATCCCTACTTTCTGTCCATTCGGGAGCGCTGGGGACAGCAGTTGCGCAAGGTGTTCAACGAATTGCCCAACCCTTTGTATTGGGATCACCCGCCCTCCTGAACACTCAACAAAGCCTTAGCTGACGTCGAGGAACTCATGAACACCATTCCCCCCGCACAACGCTGCTGTGAGAATTGCTGTTACCGCATGCGCTCTGAAACTTCGACCACGGGGTTTCGGTGCGGCTACGAACACTACATGACAGCGCCACTGCTGCGCAAATTTAAGACGATGAGTCAGTATCCGGTGGTGCGTCCCTACACGATCTGCGAGATGTGGTCGCCACTCACCACCGACAGCCAGACTGACGCGGCACGCCATTGACCCTCCTGCCATTGGCCATCCTGTGATGGCAGACTGTGCTGCAGTCCGTCTCTTTCGTACCTCGACAACGAATCAGTCAAGGAACTCCTGCGCTTTTCCCTGTGCCATGGGTTGGGTACAGCAGTCTGATGAGCCCTAACTGCTCTATCATGAGCGGACACCCGCACTCCCATGACCTGGCACGCACATCTCTCACTGCAGTACACGCACGAACGCGATCGCAGCGTGGCCCGCTTCCAGCATGAAGGCCCATTGCGCATTTTGCAAAGCCTGTATCCAGAGGGCGATGCGATCTGCCACAACGTGCTGGTGCACCCTCCCGGGGGATTTGTGGGCGGTGATGTGATGGACATTCAAATCACGGTGGGCGCCCAGGCCCACGGCTTGATCACCACACCCGGGGCCACCCGTTATTACCGGACCGAGCAAGACACAGCGACCAACACTGTCCATGCACGGTTGGAAGAAGGCGCTCGGCTAGAGTGGCTTCCGTTGGAGTCCTTGGCCTACCCCGGTTGCGATGCCCTAAATCACCTGTCATTCGAATTGGCCCCCACGGCCGAATTGATGGCCTGGGACGTCACCGCCTTGGGGCTGGAACATGCCAACGCACCATTCAACACCGGCCGATTTCTCCAACACATGGAAATTCCGGGTGTCTGGCTGGACCGGGGGGTGATGGATGCCCAGGACCACCGATTGCTGAACAGCCCACTGGGATTGGCCGGACAACGCTGCCTCGCCACCTTTGTGTTTGCCTCAGGCTCTG
>RFTK01000050.1 GCA_009923505.1 Betaproteobacteria bacterium | reverse complement strand
ACAAGTGCCAACCGAGCCGATACCGAGTTTCCCATTCAGAACCTTCCCCTGGGCGTGGGGGTGCGCGGCGAGGCGGGCCAACCCCGTGTGCTCACGGCCATCGGGGATCAAGCACTCGATATTGTCCAGGCGCTGGATCTGGGGCTCTTCGAAGGGCTGTCTGCCCAGGCGGCTGAGGCATGTCGCAGCGGTCGTTTGAACGAATTGATGGGGTTGGGGGCGCAGCATGCCTCGGCGTTGCGACAAGCCTTGTCGGCGATGCTGAGGTCGGATTCGCCCCATCAGGGCCAACTGGTCCAGTGCTTGAGCCCCCAGTCTGATGTGACCATGACCTTGCCCGCGCAGGTGGGAGACTTCAGCGATTTCTTCACGTCCATTCACCATGCCACCAACTCGGGACGCTTGTCTCGACCGGACAATCCGCTGCTGCCCAACTTCAAGCATTTGCCGGTTGCTTATCACAGCCGGGTGTCATCGCTGGTGGTGAGTGACACCCCGTGTCACCGGCCTTCGGGGCAAATCAAGCCAGCGGGCGACTCACTGCCACGCTATGCGCCCAGTCAGTGCCTGGACTTTGAGTGCGAGGTGGGGGTTTATGTGGGGCAGGGCAGTGCTCTGGGGTCTACCCTGTCGCTGGAGAAGGCCGCTCAACATGTCTTTGGCCTGTCCTTGCTGAATGACTGGTCAGCACGTGATATGCAAACCTGGGAAAGCCTGCCGCTGGGCCCGTTTCTGGCAAAAAGTTTCATGAGCACCTTGTCGCCCTGGGTCGTCACCCTGGAGGCGTTGGCGCCTTTTCGGGTTGCGGCGGCTTCCCGTGGCCAAGACGCACCCGCACTGTTGCCGTATTTGAGCCACGAGACAGATCGTCGATGGGGTGGCATTGATCTGCAGCTGGAAATCAGTCTGTTGAGCCTGGCCATGCGTGAGCAAGGTCTGGCCCCTCACGTCATCAGTCGCCCGCGGTTCAAAGACCAGTACTGGACCATTTTCCAAATGTTGACGCATCAAACCAGCAACGGATGCAACCTCGTGCCAGGCGATTTGTTGGGCAGTGGCACGGTGTCAGGACCCGTTCAGGGCGAGCTGGGTTGCATGAAAGAAATCACGCTGGATGGTCGGCAACCGGTTGAACTGCCCACGGGCGAGCAGCGTCAGTATCTGCATGCGGGAGATGACGTGTGCTTTCATGGCCGATGCGAGGCCCCTGGCTTTGTGACTATCGGATTTGGCAGTTGTCGTGGTCGAGTACTGAACTAAGGTGAGTATGAAATATTGGCGTCAAGTCCTGCTGTCTGTCAGCATTGCCTCGCTGGGTATGTCCGTGGAAGCCCAGTCATACCCCGATAAGCCCGTTCGCTTCATCGTGCCCTACGCACCCGGTGGGCCCACCGACATCATTGCGCGGATGTTCAGCGACAAGCTCGCAGACCTGTGGAAACAACCCGTGGTGGTGGAAAACCGGGCTGGAGCCAGTGGAAACGTGGGCAGTGCCCAAGTGGCGAAATCTGCGCCGGATGGCTACACGATTCTGATAAACACCAGTTCAGTGGCCGTGAACGCCAGCCTCTACACCTCCGCCGGCTACAACCTCGAAAAAGATCTGGTGGGTGTGGCCAACGTCGCCAACAGCCCCAATGTCATCGTAGCGGGCACATCCTTGCAGGCCAAACAGCTGCGCGAAGCGCTGGAGGCCGCCAAGAACGGGAAGATGAGCTACGGCTCACCCGGTACGGGCACGACCCCGCACCTCTCGGCCGAGTACTTGTTCAAGGTGCTGGCCAAGACGCCCATTCTGCATGTGCCCTACAAGGGTGCCGGCCCGGCGCTGAATGGTGCCTTGACTGGCGAAATCCAGTTTGCCAGCGTGGCTATGCCCGCCGCAGTTGCCCTGGTCAAGGGCGGTAAGTTAAACGGTCTGGCCGTGACCAGCGTCAAGCGCACCTCCGCGCTGCCCGATGTGCCCACGGTGGCCGAATCCGGCTTTGCCGGGTTTGAGGACTACACCTGGGTGGGCGTCTTCGTGCCCGTGGGCACCCCCAAAGCGGTGGTGACCCGCATCAACGCCGACATTGAAACCTTGTTGCAGCAAACTACGGTGCGCGAGCAATTGGCCGCCGTGGGGTTTGATCCGGTGGGAGGAAGCCCCGATGCCTTTGCTCGCTATATCAAGCAGGAAATTGCCAAGTGGGCCACCGTGGTGCGTGAAACCGGCATCAAGGCGGAATGACCCCATTGGTTGCCGATCTGTATGACCAGGAGACATCAAGATGAGCGAATTGTTCCCGCCGGTTCGGCGAGTGGTGACCGGTGAAGATGCCCACGGCAAGGCCATCTTTGTGGAGGATGCCTTGTCGCCGGCTGTGAAAGTGGTGCCGGCACGACCGGGATATCGCGTCACCAACGTCTGGCGCACGGGGGCATCACCTTCGCCGATCCATGCGCCCGACAGCATCATGGAACAACAAGGCGTGTTGCCTCCCACGCGGGGTACCGTGGTGCGCGTCATTGACTACCCGCCCGAACCGACCAATCCGCAAGAGGTCCAGCGCATGCAAGCAGCGACCTTTGCAAGTCTGTTTCCGGATGCGGACCACACCCTCAAGCCACATGACCACCCCGGCATGCACAAGACCGATACCATCGATTACGCCATCATGCTCGCCGGTGAGATCACCGCGATCATGGAAGGAGAAGAGACCATCCTGCGTGCTGGAGACATTTTGATCCAGCGCGGCACCAACCACGCCTGGGCCAACCGATCGGGCAAACCTGCACGCATTGCATTTGTGCTGATCGATGCGGCCCGTGACGCGGGATGATGACACAACACTTCACGAGGGGCTGCCCATGATCCATCGACGTGATTGCTTGACTACCTTGCTGGCTGTTGGCCTGTCAGGCTCTGTCAGGGTGAGTGCACAAGCGCTATCCGGCCCCCCTATCAGCTTCATCGTGCCGCAGCCTGCGGGCAATCCCACCGATGTGTTGGCCAGGCGTTTGCAGATAGGAGCTCAGCGCGAGCTGGGCCAACCGCTGATCATGGACAACTTGCCTGGCGCGGGTGGCTCGCTGGGGGTGAACAAAATGCTGTCAGCCCCGACGGGCACGCCGATCTTGCTGATCGCATCGCAGACCGAATCGATTCTCACGCCCCTGTCGGTCAAGGCCGCCCGCTACAGCAGTGACAAACTTCGTCCCGTGTTGCTTATCACGCGGGGTCCTTATGTGTTGCTGGGACGCGCCGATTTGCCGGCGCGCAATCTCGGTGAGTTGATTCAGCTTGCGCGACAACGTGCGTCTCGTCCGCTGGCCTACGGCCATATTGGCAACGGTTCGATGATCCACCTCCTGGGAGAGCGCCTGGCGCGCAAAGCAGGGTTTACATTGACCCAGGTTCCCTACAAAGGCGTGCCACCCGTGCTTCAGGATTTGATCGGCGGTCAGATCGATATCACCTTTGTGCCGCAAAGTGCCGTGCGTGATCTGGCGTCCAGCGGCAAGGTCAAAGTGTTGGGCACCACGGGCTCCGCCGCGTCGGATCGCTTGCCAGAGGCCTTGCCGCTGTCCAAGCTAGACGCCAGCCTGTCCGATTTTGTGCACGGTACCTGGGGGGCCGTCTTTGTCTCCCGCTCCCTGCCCGATGAAGAGGTTCGTCGCTTGCACAAAGCGTTAACCGTGGCCTGTCATGACCCGCAATTTCAAGCCCAAACGGCCGCCAGCGGCAGTGAACCAGCGCCTCCTATGACGCTGCTGGAGCTGGAGCGTTTCTTTGACGATGAAACCCGGCTCTACCAGGCCATGGCCCGCGAGATCGGTATTCAGCCTGAATAGTTTGATCCGTCATCAAGTTGAAAGCGTTTAAATGATGAAAAAAATACTGTTGAGTCTGATGGTCGTGTGTGGCGTCACTGGCGTGACGGCACAAGACAAGCGTCATGTGGAAGTCATCCTGCCCTATGCCGCCGGCGGTGGCGTGGATGCCATCGGTCGCGCCTTTGCGCGTGAGGCCTCGCAAATCACCGGTCAGAACTGGGTGGTGGTCAACCGCGATGGCGGTGCCGGGGTGATCGGCTTCACTGCGTTAACGCGTGCAGCTCCCGATGGAAACACCCTGGTGTTTTCCCCTGCATCGGCCCTGACCAATTCGCCGTTCCTGATGAAGACCATGCCGTTTCGCAACGAGCAGGTTGAGCCGGTGTGTCAGGTGTTTGAAAATGTCTTTACCCTCGCGGTCCGTCAGGAATCTCCCATCAAGTCCATGCAGGATCTGGTGGCTCGTGCCAAGGCGGCACCTGGCAGCATCTCCTATGGGCATGCAGGCAATGGGTCGGTGCCGCACCTGGGCGTAGCGGCCGTTGAAAAAGAACTGGGCATCGAACTCAATGGGATACCTTTCAAGGGCGATGGCCCCATGTTGCCCCAGCTCCTGGGTGGTCAACTCGATGCGGCAGCCCCGGCGTTGTCGTCCATCAAGGGCAAGGGCTTGCGCGTGCTGGCGGTGCTGTCGGACAAGCGCCATCCTGCCATGCCCGAGGTGCCGTCGCTCACCGAACTGGGGTACCCCTCGGTCATTCCCGGTCTGAATGGGGTTTATGCCCCCGCAGGCACACCGCCCGAGATGTTGTCCAAGCTACAAAGCCTGTGTCAGAAAGTGCTGGAGTCCGATGGGTTCAAACAATCGGCGCAGTCCCTGCAACAGGTGCCGGCCTTCCTGACGGCCGCCCAGTTCAAAGAGCGCATTCAGAAGACCTACCGCTTGCACGCCGATTTGATTCCCCGCTTGAACCTGGAGAAAAACTGACATGAGCCTGCCACCCATTCGACGCGTGCTGACGGGGGATGATGCCTTGGGACTTTCCTCCATCATCGAGGATGGGCCATCACCGGCCGTTCGTGTGGTTCCTGAACGCCCCGGGTACCGGGTCAGCAACTTGTGGCGCACAAGTGCGGCGCCCGCAGCGGTCAATGAACCCGATCAGATTGCGCAACACCAGGGCGTTTCGCCCCCAGCGGGCGGCACCGTGCTGCGCATCATTGACTTCCCCCCTGAGCCCCAGGATCCACAAGCACTCGCGCGTATGCTCGACGCCACCTTCGGCAGCATGTACCGGGATGCGCAACACGCCCCTCGACCCGGCCAGCATCCGGGCATGCACCGCACGGCCACGGTGGATTACGCCATCGTGCTCGAGGGAGAAATAGTGGCCATCATGGACAAGGATGAAACCGTGCTGCGAGCTAGCGATGTGCTGATTCAGCGGGGCACCAACCACGCCTGGGCCAACCGATCAGGCAAGCCGGCGCGGGTGGCGTTTATATTGGTGGACGCCCACGCTTGAGAGCTTGTGCATCCTTATGCATGGACTCAATGTACCCGCCCAGGCACTGGATTTAGACTGGATAGCCTGTCTCAGGTGCCGACGGTCATCGAGCAGGGCGTCAAGGACTACGAAGCAGTCGTCTGGTTTGGATTGGCTACGCCAGCCGGTACACCTCAGGATGTCGTCAACAAAATTGCCGAGGATTTGCGTGCGAGCCTGGCTGAGAGCGAGGTGCGCAACAAACTCATCGGCGGCGGCATGTTCCCAGCCTTCCTGTCGAGCCCAGTGCGGTGTGCGGGGCTATATGGATTTAACTTATTTGAAAATATCAAAACAGTCGTTTGAGTTTTAAAGACTCGGCGACAGAATCCGCTCCTTCAACGCTGATTGGCGTTTGTTCAGGAGAGATGGATGTTGAAGTTTGATCGAAGGGCGCGGGGCTGGCTGATAGCGGCCCTCTTCTCGTCCACATTAGGGGCCGGGGCTCAGACCAGTTTGCTCAATGTTTCCTATGACCCCACACGGGAGTTGTACGCCGAGTTCAACCAGGCCTTTGCCAAACACTGGAAGGCCAAAACGGGTCAGGACATCAGCATCAAGCAGTCCCACGGGGGATCCGGCAAACAAGCGCGCTCCATCATCGATGGTCTGGACGCCGATGTCGCGACACTGGCACTCGCGGGTGACACCGATGCCTTGTTCGAACCTGGCAAGCTGATTGCCAAAGACTGGCAAAAGCGTTTGCCTCACAACAGTTCGCCCTACACCTCGACCATTGTGCTGGTGGTGCGTGAGGGCAACCCCAAAGGCATTCGCGACTGGGATGATTTGATCAAACTTGGCGTGAAGGTCATCACCCCCAATCCCAAAACTTCAGGGGGCGCACGCTGGAATTACCTCGCAGCCTGGGAGTTCGCCAAAAGAAAATACGGCGGAGACGACAAAGCTCGGGAGTTCGTGAAAAAACTCTTTGAAAACGTTCCGATCCTCGACACGGGGGCACGTGGCTCCACCATCACCTTTGCCCAACGCGCGCAGGGGGATGTGCTGATCGCCTGGGAAAACGAGGCCTACTTGCTGGAAAAAGAGTTTTCCGCCAAGTTTGACGTGGTGTATCCCTCCTTGTCCATTCTGGCCGAGCCTGCAGTCACGGTGGTCGACAAAAACGTGGATAAAAAGGGCACGCGCAGCCTGGCGACAGCGTATCTGGAATACCTCTACAGCGATGAAGGCCAGGACATTGTCGGCAAGAATTTCTACAGACCCATCTCAGCCAAGGCGCAGGCGAAATATGCCAAGCAGTTTCCTGCGCTGAAACTGGTCACCATTGATCAGGCCTTTGGCGGTTGGAGCAAAGCAACGCCTGCACACTTTGCGGATGGTGGCAGCTTTGATCAGATTTATACGAGGAAATAACCGGGTTGAGGCTCGGCCTGGCAGTTCCATAGACATTTTGGGCATAAGCAAACCATGGAATATTCGTTGGTTTCTGAAGCCTGACTCAGCACAATCGCTCGCATGCATTTCCCGTCACTCTCCATGCCGACATCGGGTCGTGTCAGGACCCACCACGTCCTGCCAGGTTTCCATGTGGCTCTCGGCACCACCGTGCTGTACCTCAGCCTGATTGTGTTGATTCCGCTGTCGGCGCTCTTGTTCAAGGCGTTCAGCTTGACCTGGACGCAGTTTTGGGACGCTGTGATGGGAGAGCGGGTCATGGCCTCCTACCGGCTCACCTTTGGCGCCTCGTTTCTCGCCGCTCTGGTGAATGTCTTCTGTGGGTTGCTGGTGGCCTGGGTGCTGGTTCGCTACGAATTTGTGGGCAAAAAGGTGGTGGATGCCCTGGTGGATTTGCCGTTTGCGCTGCCCACGGCGGTCGCAGGCATCTCCCTCACGGCCCTGCTGGCCGGTAACGGCTGGGTGGGGCAATACCTCGAGCCTCGGGGCATTCAGCTGGCCTTCAACCCCAACGGCGTGGTGATTGCTCTGATCTTCATCGGCTTGCCTTTTGTGGTGCGAACGGTGCAGCCCGTCTTGGAGGACCTCGAGCAAGAACTGGAAGAAGCGGCCACCTGCCTGGGGGCGACCCGTTGGCAGACCTTCACGCGGGTGATTCTGCCGGCCATTCTCCCGGCCTTGCTCACGGGCTTTGCGATGGCCTTTGCCCGCGCGGTGGGGGAGTACGGCTCTGTGATTTTCATTGCCGGGAACATGCCCATGATCTCGGAGATCACGCCGCTGATCATCATCGGAAAGCTGGAGCAATATGACTATGCGGGGGCCACGGCGGTGGCCCTGGTGATGCTGGTGATTGCCTTTGTCTTGCTGCTCTTCATCAATGCGCTGCAGTCCTGGCAGCGTCAACGTTCGGGGGCGCCCGTATGAACGGCCAACGCCACGCACAGCGGTCAGCACCGAGGCAGGTGCATGCCTGTACCACCGAACCAGCCTGGGTGCGCTGGGTCTTGCTGAGCCTGGCGCTCGGCTTCCTGTTCCTGTTTCTGGTCTTGCCGCTCGCGACCGTGTTCGCAGAAGGTTTGCGCAAGGGAGTGGAAGCCTATCTGGACGCCTTTCACGAACCCGATGCCTGGGCGGCCATCCGTTTGACCCTCATCACCGCCGCCATCGCTGTTCCGCTGAACCTGGTGTTCGGCGTTGCGGCGGCCTGGGCCATCGCCAAATTCGACTTCAGGGGCAAGGCGTTTCTCACCACGCTGGTGGATTTGCCGTTTTCGGTGTCTCCGGTGGTGGCAGGTCTGATTTATGTGCTGATCTTTGGGGCGCAAGGGTGGTTGGGCCCCTGGCTGGCTGCGCACGACATCCAGGTCATATTTGCTGTGCCGGGCATTGTTCTGGCCACGGTATTCGTCACTTTTCCGTTCATCGCGCGTGAGTTGATTCCGCTGATGCAGGCCCAGGGCACGGAAGAAGAGCAGGCGGCCATCGTGCTGGGTGCAACCGGCTGGCAGACGTTTTGGTACGTCACGCTGCCCAACATCAAGTGGGGGTTGATATATGGGGTGATCCTGTGCAATGCCCGCGCCATGGGGGAATTCGGGGCGGTTTCTGTGGTGTCGGGCCACATACGGGGGTACACCAACACCATGCCCTTGCACGTGGAAATCCTCTACAACGAATACCAGTCGGTGGCGGCCTTTGCCGTCGCATCTTTGCTGACCCTTCTGGCGTTGCTGACCCTGGTCATCAAGTCGATCGTGGAGTGGTTGGAGACGAAAGACCCACAACCGGCCTCGGAACGAGCCACTGAACCCGCTTACCTGCATGGACTGCTGACATGAGCATCGACATTCAACACATTCACAAGCAATTTGGCAACTTCACGGCGCTCAATGACATCAACCTGACCATCGAGTCGGGTGAATTGGTAGCACTGCTGGGCCCCTCGGGTTGCGGCAAGACCACCTTGTTGCGCATCATTGCCGGTCTTGAGTCGTCTGATTCAGGCCATATCCTGTTCAGCGGTGAGGACACGACCCACGTTCATGTGCGTGAGCGTCAAGTGGGGTTTGTGTTTCAGCACTATGCCTTGTTCAGGCACATGACGGTGTTTGACAACGTGGCCTTTGGCCTGCGCGTGAAGCCACGCGCCGTGCGACCCAGCGAGCAAGATATTCACCGCAAGGTGCATGAACTGCTCGGCCTGGTTCAGTTGGACTGGCTATCCGACCGGTACCCGTCTCAGTTGTCAGGCGGACAGCGTCAGCGCATCGCCTTGGCGCGCGCGCTGGCGGTGGAGCCCAAGGTCTTGTTGCTGGATGAGCCCTTTGGCGCGCTGGACGCCAAGGTGCGCAAGGAATTGCGACGGTGGTTGCGCCGTTTGCATGACGAGTTGCATGTCACCAGCATCTTTGTCACCCATGACCAGGAAGAAGCCCTGGAGGTGGCGGATCGGGTGGTGTTGATGAACAAGGGGAAGGTGGAGCAGGTGGGGTCACCGCAGGCAGTGTGGGATCACCCCGCCAGCCCCTTTGTGGTTGGATTTTTGGGTGATGTGAATCTTTTTCATGGCCGCGCCCACGGCGGAGAAATGCAAATCGGCGCGGACCACCAAGCTGTTCGGCTGCTCACCCCCGAGCACAGCCATGTGCAGGATGCCAAGGCCTTGGCCTATGTTCGCCCTTATGACCTGGATGTACAACGCTATGTGCCGGGGCATCAGGGAGGCATCGTGGCACGTCTGGCCCGATCCATATCGGTGGGGCCCATTGCCCGACTGGAACTCGAGCCCAGCGAGGACAGTGGTCTGGATCCGGCCACGGTGATTGAAGCGCAAATGGCAGCCCGCTCTTTCGCGGACCAGCAGTTCAAGGAGGGAGAACTGCTGGTGGTGACGCCCCGGCAAGCTCGCGTGTTTGTCGAGGCGTGACGTCATCGGGGAGTGGTTGGGGCCCTGAATTTGCGCCCGCCTAGTCAGGGTGCCTGGGCGAATCCTCTGGTCAGCAGGGGTGTCGTGAGGGTGACTGGTGTCCTGTTCTATAGTGTAAGGATGACAGTTCTGCACTCACGGAACCCGGAGACGCCACATGAATGAACTTGGCCGACTTGAAGACCTCCCCCAAAACTATCGAGACGAACTCAAAAGCCTGAACCTGGTGCCGTTGTGGCCCAGTCTGCGGGGCGTGTTGCCACCCCAGGTGCCCACCCGGCAGACGCAACCCACCTACTGGGCGTACAAGACCCTGCGCCCCTTGTTGCTGAAGGCGGGCGAACTCACCCCGATTGAAAAAGCCGAGCGCCGCGTGCTCGTGCTGGCCAACCCGGGCCATGGCCTGGACAAAATGCAGGCCAGTGCAGCCATCTACCTGGGCATGCAACTGTTGTTGCCGGGCGAGTGGGCGCCCAGCCATCGCCATACGCCCAATGCGGTGCGCATGATCGTGGAAGGTGAGGGAGCCACCACCACCGTGGACGGCGAGAAGTGCCCGATGAGCCGAGGCGACCTGATCCTCACACCCACGGGCTTGTGGCACGAGCATGGTCACGACGGGACAGAGCCCGTGGTGTGGCTGGATGTGCTGGATTTGCCCTTGGTGTATTACATGGAGGCGAGTTACCACATCAATGGCCAGCGCCAGACGGTGGTACCTGGTCGCAGCGACCGGCAATACACCCGGGCTGGCGTGATGCCCACCTATGTCTTTGAGCGCAGCAAGAAGGCGTATCCGATGTTGCGCTATGCCTGGTCCGATGCCAAGGCCGCATTGGAATCTCTGGCTGCCGACGATCCTTCACTCGAGCAGGTGCAGGTCACGTACACCAACCCGGAGACGGGGGGCGATGCCGAGAACATCCTCGGTTTTTATGCACTCATGTTGCGTCCGGGGCAAACGCTTCGCCTGCCGGCACGCTCACCCGCCCAGGTTTTTCATGTGATTGAAGGGCAGATGCACGCGCAGATCGTCAACAGCACCTTCACCTTGGTGGAGGCCGACACGTGTTGTGCGCCGGGGTACGAAGCCGTGACCCTTCGCAATCTCAAGGCAGACAGCCCTACCTTTGTCTTTGTGGCGGATGAGTCACCGCTGCATCGCAAGCTGGGGGTCTATGAAAATTGGGGCTGAGTTTTCTATCAGTGCGTGACCACCAGGGTCGCCCATCGTTATCATCAGTGCCTTCTCAAACTCATTTTTAGCGAGGTCTTTGTGGCGCGTACTTCAACTGACTCAAAAGTGGTCGTCATAGGAACGGGGACCATGGGCGTGGGCATCGCTGCAGATTTCATCGCAGCGGGCGTTCCATTGGTATTACTGGGCCGAACCCAGCAAAAAGCCGCCGAAGTTTTGCACAGGGCCGTTGATTTAGCGGGTGATATCAATACACAGTTGACTCCGCCTATTTCAGCCATGGCAGGTGCATTTGAGGAATGGAATGATTGGCGCGACGTCGCTTGGGTGTTGGAAACCGTCAAGGAAGACTTCGAAATTAAGCGTTCTTTGTTTGCGCATCTTGACCACTGTCTACCAGCCCATATTCCCATCGGGACCAACAGTTCGGGCTTCTCGGTGACTCGATTGTCGGCGGGATTGACCACACGCGATCGGATGTTCAATGCGCACTATTTCATGCCGGCGCACCTGGTCCCACTGGTCGAAATAGCCTTGGGGTGTGACTCCAGTTTGTCTTTGGCAGAAGAGGTCTGTGCGATGTATCGCCGCATGGGTAAAAAACCTGTTTTGGTGCGTCAGGATATTCCTGGCTTGTTGGCCAATCGAATTCAGCATGCTCTCATGCGTGAAGCCCTGGATCTCATCGACAGGGGCATTGCGACGCCAGAGGATGTGGATACAGCCGTTCGATTCAGTTTTGGATTTCGTTACGCTGCCGCGGGTCCAGTATTACAAAAGGAAATTTCTGGCTGGGACAGTATGGCCAGGGCCGCTGAAGAGATTTATCCATCCTTGACCAACACGCATCAACTGGCGCAGTGTGTTCAAACCAATATCCAGCAGGGTAAAACAGGTATGAAAGCAGGTGCCGGATTCGAGACGTGGTCGGCAGATCAAGTATCCAAGGTGCGACGCGACTATGATTTGAGGCTCAAGGCTGCATTCGATGTCTTGAAAATGCCATGAATAGGTAGGCTGGAGATAACCATGAGCTTTATTGATCTGAACGCCAAGAAAATCACAGGCCCGGTGATCCGTTTGCACCCAAACGATAACGTGGTGGTCGCCCGCACCGATGTGGGTTTGGGAGAAGCCATCCCCTCCGAAGGTATCACCAGCCGCAGTCAGGTGCCCTCGGGGCACAAAATTGCCGCCCGTGATATCCAACCGGGTGAGCCGATCCTCAAATACAACGTTTGCATTGGTTTCGCTGCGCACCCCATCGCAGCGGGCACTTATGTGCATTCGCACAATGTGACGTTTCGCGAGTTTGATCGCGATTACGCTTACGGCAAAGATTACGTGCCGACGGCGTATGTGCCCCCCGATCAACAGGCCACTTTCGACGGCTTTGTTCGTCCCAACGGCGATGTCGGTACGCGAAATTACATCGGCATTCTCTCCACGGTCAATTGTTCAGCCACGGTTGTTCACAAGGTGGCCGAGGCCTTCAAAGGCGATAAGCTCGACGCTTATCCCTATATCGACGGCGTGGTTGGTCTAAGTCACGGGCTCGGTTGTGGCATGGAGATGAGTGGCGAACCCATGCAGTTGCTCCGCAGGACATTGGGAGGTTTTGCCCGTAACCCAAACTTTGCGGCAGTGCTCATCATAGGTTTGGGGTGTGAACGCAATCAGATGCAAGGCTTGATGGAGCAAGAGGGCCTGAGCCAGGGGCCCAAGTTGTATACCTTCGTGATGCAAGAAGAGGGGGGAACACGCAAAACTGTCGAGGCTGCTGTCGCTGCAGTTGAAAAAATGTTGCCCGAAGCCAACCAGGCGCGTCGAAGTAAAGTTTCAGTCAAGCACCTCAAGATTGGCTTGCAATGTGGAGGTTCTGATGGATTTTCATCGATCACAGCCAATCCAGCCTTGGGCGCCGCCATGGACATTTTGGTGAGACATGGCGGTACGGCTATTTTGTCCGAGACACCCGAAATTTACGGGGTTGAACACACCCTGACAAGGCGTGCCCGTAGTCAGGAGGTGGGTGAAAAACTCATTGAGAGAATCACTTGGTGGAAGGAGGTCTATTCTCCGGGACGAGATGTCCAGATCAATGGTGCGGTCAGTCCGGGCAATCAAGTGGGTGGCTTGGCCAATATTTTTGAAAAGTCGCTGGGTTCCTCCATGAAGGGCGGTACCAGTGGTTTGATGGAGGTATACAGGTATGCAGAACCCGTGAAACAAAACGGGTTCGTCTTCATGGATACCCCAGGATTTGACCCTTGCTCTGCCACTGGGCAGATAGCGGGCGGGGCCAACATGATCTTGTTTACCACGGGCCGCGGGTCCATGTTCGGAGCGAAGCCCGTGCCCTCTATCAAACTCGCCACCAATTCGCCCATGTACAACCGACTGTCAGAAGACATGGATTTCAACTGTGGTGTGCTACTCGATGGAGTGGCCACCATGCCGGAGGTTGCACAAGGTATTTTTGATCTGATCTGTCGGGTTGCCTCTGGTCAGCGCTCAAAAAGTGAGGAACTCGGTTTAGGTGACCACGAGTTCGTTCCGTGGAATATCGGTGTTGTCAGCTAACTGGTGAAACTCCCTATTTGTCCTTGGGTGCCAAGCGCCATACTTCATGGCCAGCGGAAATATCGACCATCAACCCTATCCAGGTTTTACCAAGTCTTTAGGCGTGAGCCTATCAACGGCATGACGCTCAAGTTGAATTTTGATGGAAGTAGGGAATTCTTATGGGTCATGTGACCGCTCATGCCGATAAAGGAGCGAGCAAGATACTGGTTGTCGATATCCAGGCCGTTGGTGCTCCGAAACCATTGGTTTCTTTTTTTATCACTCTTTGATTGAATATCCATGAAAGTAACATCAGTCCGAATTCATTCCACAGGCGGGCCAGAAGTCCTCCAATTGGAGTCGCATGATCTTCCCGATCCGGGACAAGGTGAGGTCACCATTCGTCACACCGCGATTGGGTTCAATTTTCAAGATATCTACACCCGATCGGGCCTGTACCCCGCTCCCCTGCCAAGTGGTCTTGGCACTGAAGCGGCAGGCGTGGTGGAGAAAGTAGGCCCGGGTGTCACGGACTTCAAGGTGGGAGACCGCGTATGCTACGCCAGCGGTCCTATATTGGGTGCTTGCTCCAGTGCGCGCAATTACCCTGTAGCGCGTTTGTTGCATTCGCCCGACTTCATGAAGGACGACGAAATCGCCGCCATCTTGCTCAAGGGCATGACAGTCGAATACCTCATGGAGCGTTGCTACCCTGTCAAAGCAGGTCAGCATGTGCTCATGCATGCCGCCGCAGGGGGTGTCGGCTTGCTCGCCGGTCAGTGGGGTAAAAGTATGGGTGCCCACATGATTGGCGTGGCGGGTGGGGCTGAAAAAGTTGCCTTGGCCAAAGCCAACGGCTATGAGCATTGCATCGACCGCAAGGAAGAAGATATTGTTGCGAGAGTCAAGGAAATAACCGGGGGAAAGGGCGTGCCGGTGGTTTACGACTCAGTCGGCAAAGACTCCTTTGACGCCTCATTGAACAGCCTCATGCCGCGTGGTTACTTTGTATCGTTCGGTACCACCACGGGAGCACCACCCCCTGTGGCAGCTGGAACCTTGCAAAAGATGGGGTCACTGTATTTCACCCGTCCCACGCTGGTGACCTACACCGCGTCCACCCAAGAGCTGAGAGATTCTGCAGCCGCCGTTTTTGCCATGTTCAAGAAAGGCGCTCTTAAGCTGAGCATCAACCAGCGATATGCTTTGGGTGATGTGGCCAAAGCCCACGCTGATCTTGAAAATGGGCGGACCACTGGTTCCAGCGTGCTGATCCCTGGCTGATCACTCATCAGGCGATAGGCCATTTTTATTGTTTCTATTCAATCCACACTCAGGAGACCAGTGATGCAAAAGAAATTCAAGATGGGTTTGTTGGCGGCTGTATTGACTGTTGCCGGATTCGGAAGTGCTCAAGCCGAGAACATTCGTCTGCGTATTGCTTCGGGGCACCCTTCGGCGAACACCTATGTCAATTTGATGCAGAATTTCTTCGTTCCTGAGGTAACCAAGAGAGTCGCTGAGCGCACATCTCACAAAGTCGAGTTTGTTGAGGGCTATGGTGGCTCGATGGTCAAGGTGGCGGATACCTTGGAGGGCGTGCAGTCCGGGCTGATCGATATCGGCGGGTACTGTTTCTGCTTTGAAGCTTCAAATTTGCCGTTGCATGCCTTTCAGGTCATGCTGCCCTTTGGCACCATGAGCTCTGAAATGAGTGTCAAACTGGCGCGCCATGTCTATGACCGAGTCCCCTATTTGAGCAAGGTATTCGAGGACAAGTTCAACCAGCAACTGCTGGCCCTGATCTCTGACAACGGATACAACCTCGGGACGACCTTTGAGTGGAACACCGTGAGTGAACTCAAGGGACGCAAGCTGGCTGGGGCTGGTTTGAATCTCAAGTGGCTTGAATATGCGGGTGCTGTGCCAGTTCAGTCGTCATTGCCCGAGGCCTATACCTCGATGCAAACTGGGGTTTACAACGGCTGGATCATGTTTCCCTCTGGCTGGGTGAACTTCAAGCTGGGGGAGGTTGCCAAGCATTACACCGAGACGGGTTTTGGAGCCATCACCTGGCACGGCCTGACAATGAACAAGGCTCGTTTTGCCAAGTTGCCCAAAGAAGTTCAGGCGATCATTCTAGAAGTTGCCAAAGAGTTTGAGGCCAAGACGGGGACGGTGAACGATGAAAACTATCCTAAACAACTGACGACACTCAAGAGTGCCGGTGTGACAGTCAAATCAGTGCCCAACAGCGTTCGTATCGAATGGGCAAATTCCCTCAAGAGTTGGCCTCAAACCATGGCCACTGAGCTTGATCAAAAGGGATTGCCTGGTACTCAAGTGCTCAAGATGACTTTAGAGGAAGCTGAAAAGATGGGCCATAAGTGGCCCGTGCGATACGAGATCAAATAAGGAGCTTTCATGCTGACACGGCTGAATGACTGGGTCACCAAGGCCTTGATGGTGGCGGCTGCATTATGGGCTTTTGTTTTGTGCTTTCTGGTCGTGGCCGATGTCAGCGGGCGTGTGCTTTTTAACAGTCCCGTGAAAGGCACACCAGAGATCATTTCACTGTCGATCGTGGTGATTTGTTTTCTTCAGGCTGGTTTTGCTATCCGTTCGGGCGGCATGCTGAATGTAGACACCTTGGTGGTGCGTTTCAGTCCAAGGACGCAAAGCTGGTTAGCCGCCTGGGGTGCCTTGGTGGGCGCTATTTTTTTTGCGGTGATCTGCTATGGGAGTCTGGATGGAGCTGCTCACGCCTGGAACTCCGGTGAGTACGAAGGCGAAGGGGCATTGCGGGTTCCGGTTTGGCCCGCCAAGTTCGTGATCGTCCTGGGGACTGCTTTGGCATCATTGAGTTATTGGCTTCTGATGGCACAAAACATAGGTCATGCTCTCCGCGGGGAGATGCCCAATTTTTCAGCATCACAACACTGAGACTTGCACCATGTTTGAACCTACCCAAATGATCGTGCTGGTGGGCGTGCTGTTGGCCTTGGTTTTCAGTGGCATCCACATTGCTGTCTCATTGGGCATCACCAGTATGTTGGGCATCTACTTGATGACCGAACAAATGGATACCGTGCTCAGTTTTGCTTCCAACACAGCGTATGAGGCTCTACGAGATTATGTATTTGCCGTCATTCCCTTGTTCATGCTCATGGGGGAGTTTCTTGCCAAGTGCGGAGCGGCGAGTGACTTGTTCACCCTGATCAACCGACTCACGCGACGCTTGCCCGGACGCTTGGGCATTGCGACCGTGCTGGCCAATGCGGTGTTTGCTTTTGTCACTGGAGTGTCGATAGCCGCGGCGGCGGCATTCTCTAAAATTGCCTACCCCGAAATGCGCAAGCATGGGTATGAGCGTAAGTTTTCTTTAGGTTGCATCGCAGGAAGTGCTTGTCTGGGAATGTTAATTCCCCCCTCTGTGCTGATGATTGTGTGGGGCGTACTGACCGAGTTGGCCATTGGCAAATTGTTCATCGCGGGGATCATTCCCGGTTTTATCGTGGTGACGCTCTACATTGCCTATATCTTGTGGGTGGCGTATCGTGAGCCGCACCGGGTTGGCGAGGGTGAGCATCTTCCCCAAGCGCAGCAATTGGCACGAGCCACCCATGCCGGAGGTGAGGACAAAGATCTCAAGACTATTTTCATGAGCACCGTGGGCATACTGATCTTGGTCATGCTGGTGTTGGGGGGCATTTGGCTGGGTGTGTTCACTCCCACGGAGGGTGCGGGTGTGGGTGCTACCCTGGCCCTGGTGCTGGCGTTGTTGCGCGGCATGAAAATGGACGAAATGCGCGATGCTATTTTGTCGGTGGGTAAAACCTCAGCTCCTTTGCTATTGCTATTGGTGACTGCTCAGTTGTATTCACGTGTTTTGTCAATGACGGGTGTGACGGGGGCGACCAAAGAATTCTTCTTGGGTTCTGGACTGTCGCCTTACGTGATTCTGGCGCTGATGGTATTGGTGTGGTTCATACTCGGCTGCATCATTGATTCAATCTCCATTATTTTGCTGACCGTGCCCGTGTTTGGGCCATTGGCTGTGGCGCTGGGTTTTGACCCGATTGCATTCGCCATCATCGGAATCATCGCCATCGAAACCGGCTTATTGACACCGCCCTTTGGTATTCTGGTATTTACCGTCAAGGCAGCGGTGACCGATGAAAAAAATCTCTCGACGGGAGAGATTTTCAAGGGGTCGATTCCTTACTGGATTATGTTACTCATCGCGATTTTGGCCCTTGTCTTTTATCCACAAGTGGCAACCTGGCTCCCGAATTTGGGAAATGCTGTCTCCGTTTCTTGAGATGAATGGATGGCAACCTCTTCGTTGGGTTTTTTATCGAATCAGCACATGATTGGTATCAGGCTTTTGACAGCCCTGGGTTATCGCTGATAAGGCCTGGCGTGCTGCAAGCTGGGTAGCCGCCGTCTCGCCTGCGCTACCTCGGACAGATCCAATTCGCACATCAGCAAGCCCGGCTCCTCGCTGCGCTCGGCCAGCACCTCGCCCCAGGGGTTGATGACCACCGAGTGTCCATAAGTTTCTCGGCCGTCCTCATGCACACCCTGCTGGGCAGGCGCCAGCACAAAGCAGCCCGTTTCAATGGCCCTGGCGCGCAGCAACACGTGCCAGTGCGCCTCGCCCGTGGGCACGGTGAAAGAGGAGGGCACGCTGATGATGTCGGCACCCGCCAGGGCCAGATCCCGGTACAGGGCGGGAAAACGCATGTCGTAGCACACGGTCAGTCCCACCGAGTAACCCGCTCGCTGAACCAGGACGGCTTGTTCGCCGGCCACAAAGCGTGCTGATTCCTCGTAGCGTTGGCCTTCACCCAGGTCGGCATCAAAGAGGTGAATCTTGTCGTATTGAGCGATCACCTCACCCGCGGCGCTCAGATACAGGCTTCGGTTGGCCAACCGATCCGCGTTGGCCCGCACAGCCATCGACCCAATCAACAGATCGATCTGGCATTCACGGGCCAAGGCGCACAAGGCCTTCAGGCTGTCGTCGTCTGGCTGCGCCTGGGCGCGCGCCAACAGCATGCCCGGTCGGCGATCGAGCGACGTGGTCATTTCAGGGGTGACCACCAGTCGCGCCCCCCGCCGCGCCGCCTCACGCACCTGCTCGCAGACAAACGCCACATTGGCCGCAGGTTCGGTGCCCGAGCGCATTTGCAGCAAGGCGATCGGTAGGCGAGTTGAGGACATGGTGGGCGATTCGGAATAGTGCGTGTGACGCGTGGGGTCCTGTGTACATCGATTCTATTGAGCGGACGGTGAGCCGAGGCGGGTAAGTACTTATGCGCAAATTCAAAATAATGCACAAAAATTATTTCATGCAATCAAGCGCATTCCTGGGTCAAGACCTCACCGCGCCCCTCACCGAACAGGCGTTGCTCAGTCTGCGCCGGGATGTCACCTTTGGGGTGTTTGAGCCGGGTCAAAAACTCAAGTTAGAGGAATTGCAAACGCGCTATGGTTTCTCCAGCAGTCCCTTGCGGGAAGCTCTCAGCAAACTGAGCCAAGAGGGACTGGTCCGCGCTGACGAGCGCAAAGGATTTCGTGTCGCCGACATGTCCCGTGCGGATCTGCAAGACATCACGCGCATGCGACTCATGTTGGATCTGCAAGCCCTGCAAAGTGCGATGCAAGTGGGCGACGCCGAGTGGGAGGCGACGGTGGTGGCGGCCCACTACAAACTCGACAAATTGGAGCGCACATTGCCGGATGGGCCGGTGGCGCTGGATGAAACCTGGGTGAGCACCCACCGTGCGTTTCACTTGTCCATGCTGGGGGCGTGTGAATCACCCCGGCTCTTGCAATGGTGTGCCAATCTGTTCGATCAGGCCGAACGCTATCGACAGTTTTCCGCTCGACACCGCAAGACCCAGCGTCGCAAAGCCACTGAACACAAACGCCTGATGGAGACGGTGATCAAACGTAACATCCCCGCTGCCTGCCAATTGCTCGAGGAGCATATTTCGAGTACGCAACACAACGTGCTGACCGCGTTAAACATTTAATCAACCGATAGGGAGTGAAACATGAAATTGTTGTCGTTTATGCATGAGGGCCGCGAGACCTGGGGTGCCGTGGTGGGCGATGGGGTGGTGGACCTGGGTAAGCGCATGCCGCAATACCCCACACTGGCGGACTACATCGGCAGTGGTGCCTATTTGCAGGCGGCGAAGGATGTACAAGGCCAGTCTGCGGATGCGCGGCTGGATGCCATCACCTTTTTGCCGGTGATTCCTCGTCCCGAAAAAATCATTTGTGCGGTGCGTAATTACATGGACCACCACCAGGAAGTCTTGGCAGCAGGCATGCACCGTGAGTTGTCTGAAGAACCGCCTATTTTTCTGCGTGTGTGGCGCTCGCAAACGGCTCATAACCAGCCGATCGTGCGCCCCCGGGTGTCCGAGTCGCTGGATTGGGAAGGCGAACTGGCAGTCATCATTGGCGAGGGGGGGCGCAACATTGCCGAAGCCGATGCCTTCAAGCATGTCGCGGGCTACTCCATCTACAACGATGGCAGCGTGCGCGAGTGGCAGTTCCATGCCAAGCAAATCGCGTCGGGCAAAAACTTTGAGTCCACCGGCGGCTTTGGCCCCTGGATGGTCACAGCCGATGAAATCGCGCCCAACCGTCAGCTCAAACTTGAAACCCGACTGAATGGCAAGGTGGAGCAGTCCAGCCACACGGGGCACATGATTTTCAGCATCCCCAGGCTGATCAGCTATGCCTCCGCCATCTTCACCTTGAGCCCTGGCGATGTGATTGCCACCGGTACACCGGCTGGGGTGGGCTGGAGCCGCAAGCCGCCCTTGTTCATGAAGCCCGGCGATGTGTGCGAGGTGGAGATCGAGGGCATTGGTGTGTTGCGCAACCCCATCGTGCAGCAGGCCTGATTCAATACAAGCTTAGACGCCAACCGGTTCCACGTGGGTGACGCCAGCGTGGGCATCTTTTCAAGGAGACATCATGCAGCGCAGACATTTGTTGGGGGGCTTGTGCGCCCTGCCTTGGATGGCAGGGGTTGGATCAGCCCTGGCGCAAACTTACCCGGAACGTCCCATCAAAATCCTTCAAGGTTTCGCCCCCGGTGGTAATGCCGACAACATTGCCCGCACGGTAGGTGCCGAAATGGCCAAAGGCTTGGGTCAATCGATGGTGGTTGAGGCTCAGACCGGAGCAGGCGGCACGATTGCATCGGCGGCTGTGGCGAGAGCCAAGCCGGATGGGTATACCTTGTTGCTCGCCACCGGGGGACATGTGGTGGCCGGCGCTTTGTATGCCAACCTGCCCTACAAGACCGTCGCGGATTTCGAGATGATTTCCACCATCACCTTCTTTCCGTTTTTGGTGGTGACCTCGGCGGAGTCCAAATACAAGTCATGCGCGGACCTGATGGCCGCCGCGCAGAAGGATGCGCAAGCGCTGACCTATGGAACAGCAGGCATTGGGTCCACCCATCATCTGGCAGGTGAATTGTTGGCCAAGATGGCCAAGGTCAACATGCTGCATGTGCCTTATCGGGGCGATGCGGCTTCCATCACAGCCATGCTGGCCAACGATGTGAGCTTCATCATCGCGCCGCCCACGGCGGTAATGGCCAATATAAAAGCGGGCAAGCTTCGGGCATTGGGCACCACAGGAGCGCAACGGTGGGCAGGTTTGCCTGATCTGCCCACGGTAGCCGAGCAGGGCGTGGCCGGCTATGACGTTCGCTCCTGGGCGGGACTGATGGCACCGGCTGGAACCCCGCGCCCGATCATCGATCGGCTCAATCAGGAGGTACAAAAGGCTTTGCAAGTGGCTGTCGTCAAAACCCGCTTGGAGGACATGGGGGGAGAGGCCCGGGGCAGCACCCCCGAGGACATGCGGGCTATGGTCAACGCCGAGTTGCAGAAATGGACCCAGGTGGTGGCTGACGCGAAGATTCCTAAACAGTGAGCAAGATGCCCATGTGCTTGATTCAGTGGCACGACGGTCAACGCTGACATGCGAGCCATTCAGATCTTTCAGCCCGGTGGGCCAGAGGTGCTCACCGAGGTGGATATTCCCACCCCTCACCCAGGGGCGGGTGAAATTCGCATCCAAGCACAAGCGATTGGCGTGGGGCGCCCCGACGTGCTGGTGCGCAAGGGGATTTACAAATGGATGCCACCGTTGCCGGCTATTCCGGGTAGCGAGATGGTGGGCGTGGTCGATGCCCTGGGCCAGGGAACTTCCGTCCACCTCAAGGGGCGTCGTGTGTTGGTGAGCGCGCGTGAATTGCCCGTGCGCGGTGGGTGTTATGCCGAATACATCTGTGTGCCTGAATCAGCGGTGTTCGTATTGCCCGATGTCATCGATCCGGTGGACGCCGTCAGTTTGCCTAATTTGCAACTGGTGAATGCCTTGTGGTCCTGCCAGGCCGGACGGCCGGTCCAGGCCATTCTCATACCCGGTGTGTCGGGGGGCGTGGGGTCTACCCTCGCTCAGTTTGCCCGTATGCAAGGCGCCCAGGTCATCGGGACCACCGCCCCAGTGAAAGAGGCGTTTGCACTGCAACATGGTGTTCACACGCTCGTTAGAGGCGATTCAAACTCGCTCCCCGCGCAAGTCATGGAGGCCACACA
>RFTK01000049.1 GCA_009923505.1 Betaproteobacteria bacterium | reverse complement strand
GGGGACCTGGTGGTGGGGGTGGGCAACATCTACGCCAGTGAGGCGCTGTTTCGTGCCGGTATTCGACCCACGGTGGCGGCTTGTCGAATCAGCAAACCCCGCGCCGAGCGCTTGCGCCTGGCAATTCGCGAGGTACTGGCACGGGCCCTGGAAGTGGGCGGCAGCACCTTGCGCGACTTCAGCAATGCGCAAGGCGAGAGCGGCTACTTTCAACTGGAGATGCTGGTCTATGACCGCGCCGGGGAGCCCTGTCGGCAATGTGGCACAACCATCCGGCAGATTCGACAAGGTCAGCGCTCCACGTTTTACTGTCCCGCATGCCAAAAGCCCTGACGCCTTCGCCGGATACGTTTGCCCACGGGCTTGTGCGCTGGCAGCGCCAGTACGGTCGACACGATCTGCCCTGGCAGCGCACACGGGACCCGTACCGGGTTTGGTTGTCCGAAGTGATGCTGCAGCAGACGCAGGTGAGCACAGTGATGGGCTACTACGACCGATTTTTAGCGCGTTACCCGCAGGTGGCGGCATTGGCCGGCGCACCGCTGGACGATGTGATGGCACTGTGGAGCGGGTTGGGGTATTACAGCCGTGCGCGCAATTTGCATCGGTGTGCGCAAGCGGTGGTGGCGCAGCACGGGGGCGAGTTTCCCCGCCATGCACACGTGTTACAGACCTTGCCAGGCATTGGCCGCTCAACCGCCGCGGCTATTGCATCCTTGTGCTTTGAAGAGCGCATCGCCATTCTGGACGGCAACGTGAAACGCGTGCTCACCCGGGTGCTGGCGTTTGAACAGGACCTGGCCAAATCCGCCGCTGAAAAAGCTTTGTGGGCCTTGGCGCAATCGATGCTGCCCGAGCATGGCCGTGACATGCCGGCCTACACGCAAGGCGTCATGGACCTGGGGGCCACGGTCTGCACCCGCACCCAGCCCCGTTGCCCGGATTGCCCGGTACGCCCGCTGTGTCAGGCCCATCAACGCAACGAGACCGATCGATTTCCTATCAAGACGCGCACACTGCGCCGGTCATCGCAATCTTGGTGGTGGTTGCTGGCAGTTAATCCGCGCGGTGAGGTGATCCTGGTCAAGCGGCCTCAACAAGGCATCTGGGCCGGGTTGCATTGCCTGCCCATGTGGCAAGAGGAGGATGCTCTTCTGTCGCTGTTGCCCGCTACCGCCCAACGGCAGGTGCAACACCTGCCCGTGCAACTGCACGCCCTGACGCATCGTGATTTGCATCTTCACACCGTGGTGGCACCTCTGGGGCAGCGTCAGGCCGATGCGATAACCCGGGCTGTGCAAGGCAACTGGTATGGCCCCGAAGCCTGGGAGGGGTTGGGGTTACCAGCCCCGGTGCGCAACCTGCTCACGCAAAGGACTTGGCATCCAATTCCCGGTGACGGTGCAGTGTGACCCAGGCCGCGGAGTAACGATGCGCCAGTTGCTCCACCAGGAACACCGAGCGGTGTTGGCCACCGGTGCAGCCGATGGCCACGGTGACGTAGCTGCGGTGGTCCCGCACCAGAGCGGGCAGCCACTGATCCAGGAACGTCTCGATGTGCTGTTGCATCTGGAGGACTTCGGGGTGTGAGTTCAGCCAGTCGGCCACTGGCGCGTCGCGTCCACTCAAGGCGCGCAGGTCGGACTCGTAATGGGGGTTGGGGAGCATGCGCACGTCAAAGACAAAGTCCGCGTGAACCGGAATGCCTCGCTTGAAAGCAAACGATTCAAACATCAGGGTGAGCTGTGCGGCAGGGGCTGCGATCATGGACTTGACATAGGCCTGCAATTGCCCCGAGCGCAACAGGCTGGTGTCAATCACGTGGGCCTGATCGCGCAGCGTGAAGAGCAATTCGCGCTCACGCTCGATGGCGCTGATCAGGTCGCGGTGGATATCGTTGGTCTCATCCTCGTGGGTGGAAAGCGGGTGACGGCGCCGAGTTTCCGAGTAGCGGTGCACCAGTGTGTCGGTGGTCGCGTCGAGGAACAGCAGTCGCACATCCACATTCAGCGCCCGCAGGTGCGTCAATTGGTCGGGCACCATGGGCAAGGTGGCCGCACTGCGCACGTCCATGGCGATGGCCACGCGTTGCTCACGATGGTGCTGGTCCAGTTGCATGAAGGGCAGCAGCAACTCGGGCGGCAGGTTGTCCACACAGTAAAAACCGTTGTCCTCCAGCGCGTGCAGGGCGACGGACTTGCCGGAACCGGACATGCCAGTGAGAAGAATCAACTCTCGTTTCATGAGCGCACGGGTTTGCTGGCGCGGGCGCGCCCGGTTTGCTTGGGGGCAGAGCCAGCGTCTGCTGAGGCGGACTTGAGCTCGAGGTGGGCTGCGCCCTCCAGCATTTCGCGGGCATGGGCCAAGGTGGTGTCTGAGAGGCGCTCACCACTCAGCATGCGGGCGATTTCGCTCACGCGCGCCTCGCGCTCGATGGGTCGTACATGGCTGGAGGTGCCCTGGGCATCGGCCTGCTTGGCCACCAGCAAATGGTGATCCGCACACGACGCCACCTGGGGCAGGTGGGTCACGGCCATGACCTGACGGTCGCGTCCGAGTTGCTTCATCAGACGGCCCACGGTATCGGCCACAGCGCCGCCGACACCGGCATCCACCTCATCAAAGATCAGCGTCTGGGCGGTGCCCAGGCGGCTCGTGGTCACGGCAATGGCCAATGCCAGGCGTGAGAGTTCGCCACCGGAGGCCACTTTGCCGATGGGGCGTGGTGTGCTGCCGGGATGACCGGCGACCAGAAACACCACGGTTTCCAGACCGCTGGCGCTGGGCTCGCAGTCGTCGAGTTGGACCTCGAAGCGCCCACCGGCCATGCCCAGCCCCTGCATGGCGTGTGTGATGGCATCGGCCAGTTGTGGCGCAGCTTGCTGGCGTGTGCGGGACAACTGGCGTGCCTGCGCCAGATAAGCCGCCTGCGCGGTGTCGACCTGTCGTCGTAAGCCCTCGAGGTCGGACGCCTGATCAAGGCGCACCAGTTCTTGTTTCCAGCCTTCCCACAAGCCGGCCAGATCGGCGGGTGGGCGCTTGTAGCGGCGTGCCAGGCTCATCCACTGGGACATGCGCTCGTCCAGCGATGCCAAACGGTCCGGGTCGAGATCGGTGCGTCGCAGCCAGGTTTGTAGCGAGTGCGCCGCATCTTCCGCTTGGGCCAGGCTGGAGGCGAGCACCTCGGCCACGGGCGCAAAAGCCGGTTCGATGGCCGTGTGCTCTTGCAACAGGCCCACCACGCGACTGAGTTCGCGCAACACGCCGCCTTGATCGTCCTGCAGGTGGGTCAGGGCCGATTCGGCCGCCTCCATCAGGGTGCGGGCATGGGAGAGACGGGTGTGCTGGCTATTGAGTTCGTCCCACTCCTCCAGGCCGGGCGCGAGTTTGTCCACTTCGCCAATTTGCCAGGACAAGCGCTCGCGCTCCTGTTGCAGTCGATCCTGGGCCTGCAAGGCGTCGCTCAGGGTGCGTCGGGCGTCACGCCAGGCGGCCCACAGGGCCTGCAAGGGCGCTGTGGACGTGCCAGCATAGGCGTCCAGCAACCCCCGCACCGAATCCGGACGGGTCAGACTTTGCCAGGCGTGTTGGCCATGGATGTCCACCAAGGCATCGCCAATTTCACGCAGTTGGGCGGCGGTGGCGGCACTGCCGTTGATCCAGGCGCGGCTTTTGCCCTGGGTGTCGATGACCCGTCGCAGCAGCAGGCTCTCGGCTGATTCAAACCCTGCCTCATCCAGCCAGGCGTCCAGGTGAGGCGGGTGATCAAACTCGGCGCTGATTTCGCAGCGCAGAGCGCCTTCGCGGATCACAGAAATCTCGGCACGCGCACCCAGCACCAGTTGCAGGGCGTCAATCAGAATCGACTTGCCCGCGCCAGTTTCACCCGTGAGCACGCTGAACCCCTGGTCCAGATCCAGTTCGAGTTCGCGCACGATGACGAAATCGCGCAGGCTGATACGTTTGAGACTCATGCCACCCCTTCGTTCCAGTGAAGTTTCTTGCGCAGTGTGTCAAAGTAACTCCACCCGCGGGGGTGCAAAAACAGGGCATGGTGCTGTGAACGGCGCACCAAGATGCGGTCGCCGGGCAACAGCGAGGCCAGCGACTGCATGTCAAAGTTGGCGCTGGCGTCCCGTCCGGAGACCAACTCGATCACGATCTCGCCCGGATCGGCCAGCACCAGCGGTCGGTTGGACAGGGTGTGCGGCGCAATCGGCACCATCAGCCATCCTCGCAACGAGGGATACAGCAGGGGCCCACCGGCCGACAAGGCATAGGCGGTGGAACCCGTGGGGGTGGAGATGATCAGACCATCCGCCCGTTGCGTGGCCACAAAGTGCCCGTCAACCTCGATGCGCAACTCCACCATGCCCGAAGTGCCGCCACGGTTGACCACCACGTCATTGAGCGCCTGGGCGTCGAACACGCACCGATCGTCCCGCATCACCTTGGCGTGCAACAGGCTACGCCGGTCCTCGGTGTATTCGCCTTGCAGCATGGGACGCAGCGTAGCCTCAATCTTGTCCAACGGGATGTCGGTGATGAAGCCCAGCCGGCCTTGGTTGATGCCGATCAACGGCACGCCATAGGGGGCCAATTGGCGGCCAAAGCCCAGCATGGTGCCGTCCCCGCCCACCACCAGTGCCAGGTCGCAGTCGGCGCCAATGCCCTTCACATCCAGTTCCTGGTGCCCGCTCATGCCCAGGTGTGCAGCTGTCTCTCGCTCGATGGCCACGTCACAGCCCTGGTCGTGCAGGAAGTGGGTGAGCTTGTCCATCACCTGGCGCGATGCGCTCAAGGCGCTGCCCACGAGGGTGGCATGGGTTTTACCGATCAGGGCAATATGCCGGAATTGGGACTTCATGCGCAAATTACATCACTAAAATGCAACGCTACCATGACTCACCTTGACGAACGCGCCAAGTTGTTGCTCAAAGCCCTCGTTGAGCGCTACATCGCGGACGGCCAGCCGGTCGGCTCGCGCACCTTGTCACGCGCCAGCGGCTTGGAGCTCTCGCCTGCCACGATTCGCAACGTCATGTCCGATCTGGAGGAGTTGGGGCTGATCGCCAGCCCCCACACCTCGGCCGGTCGAATTCCCACGTCGCGCGGCTACCGGCTGTTTGTCGACACCATGCTGACTGCCCGCCGCGAGTCCTTCGAGACGGCGCCTCTGGCCCCCGACCAGCCGCAAAAAGTCATCGCCAACGCGGCTCAACTGCTGTCCAACCTGTCGCATTTTGTGGGGGTGGTGATGGCCCCGCGCCGCACCACCGTGTTTCGCCACATCGAATTCCTGCGGTTGTCGGACCGTCGGCTGTTGGTGATCATCGTCTCGCCGGATGGTGATGTACAAAACCGCGTCATCTTCACCGAATCCGACTACACCCAGGACCAGCTGTTGACCGCGGCCAATTTCCTGAACGCCCACTACGCTGGCATGGCCATCGAGCAAGTGCGCGAAAAGTTGCAGCATGAGGTGGAGTCGCTACGGGGGGAAATTGCCACCCTGATGAAAGCGGCGGTGCAGGTGAGCTCCGAGGCCCTGACCCAAACCCAGGACGACGTGGTGATCAGTGGCGAGCGCAACCTGCTCTCGGTGAGCGACTTCACCAGCGACATGGGGCAACTGCGTCGGGCCTTCGATTTGTTTGAGCAAAAGGCCCAGCTGATCCGCTTGCTCGATGTTTCGGCCCAGGCGGAGGGCGTGCGCATCTTCATCGGTGGAGAAAGCCAATTTGTGCCGGTGGAGGAGTTGTCGGTGGTGAGTTCACCCTATGAGGTCGATGGCCTGGTGGTAGGCACTTTGGGCGTGATCGGCCCCACCCGCATGCACTACGACCGCATGATTCAGATTGTGGACATCACGGCCAAACTGGTCAGCAATGCGCTGAGTCACAAATAGGGCGTAGTCCTCCTGGCGGTGCAAACCTCCCACAAACCATCGCCCGAGATGCGAGGAAAGATACGATGAGCCGGGGACTGAGTGATTTGCATATCGGGCAACGTTTCGAGTCACGTACCGTGACGCTGGACAAGGCACAGGCCTTGGACTTTGCGCGTCAGTACGACCCGCAACCATTTCACCTCGATGATGAGGCCGCCAGCCAGTCTTTGTTCAAAGGCCTGGCCACCAGTGGTTGGTACACCGCGTCCATGTGTTTTCGCTTGTTCCATGATTCACTCTCGGATTTACGCGGGGGCATCATCGGTCGTCAGGTCGAATCGATTCAATGGCCTCGGCCCGTGCGCCCGGGTGACACCATGCGTGTGGTGACCACCGTGGCACAACTGGAGCGATCTGAAAAGAACCCCCGCTTTGGAACCGTCGTGTTTGACCACGAGGCTTTCAACCAGCATGGCGAGACGGTGTTTCGCATGCGCTCGCATGTGTTAGCGCAAGACCCGATCACTTGAATGAGTGCTTGACGCAGGCCTGATCTGGGCATTGCGGCCTGCTCTGGGCATTGCGGCCCGCTTGTGACCCAGCAGGTTGCATCCACAGCCACGCTGGCCTACCACGCGTGGGCGCCCATCACTGCAGCAGTTTGAGCACCGTTTGTTGGTTGGTGTTGGCCTGTGCCAGGATGGCGGTGGCCGCTTGCTGGATGATTTGCGCGCGCGCCATGTCGCTGCTTTCAGCCGCGTAGTCCGCGTCCTCGATTTTGCTGCGCGACGCCGACATGTTGGTGTAGGTGTCGTACAGATTGCTCACGCTGTATTCGAGACGGTTCATCACGGCGCCCATGTTGGAGCGGGCCAGGTTCACTTGGTAAAGCGCAGCATCCAGGCTCAGCAAGACATTGCTGGCGGTGATTTGATCGAGCAGGTGACTGGGCGGCGGCTCGACGGTGAGCCCCACTTGCAGAGGCGGTGCCAGCGGGTCGGCAATGTAGAGGTTGCTCAGCAAAGCCTCGCTACTCTTGCGCACAATCGCATCCCCTCGGTGGGTCTGCGCTGTGGTGTTCATCGCGCCCCGGGTCACGCCGGTCAGGCTGTTGGCGGTGAGCCCGGTGTAGGTGATCAATTCGTTGTCGATATAGACCGTTCCGGTTGAGGGGAACCCCTCGGTGGATCGCACCGGGATGGTGGTGGTGACCGCATCGATGTCCTGGCCCAGGGTGGTGCGACCCAGACCATTGCGCAGCGAAATGACATGAGACCCCGCAGCGGTGCCAGGGGCTGGCTCCGGGGGCAGGTAGGTCTGGTCGACATCCCAGGTCACGAGATGGGTGATCGATCCTTGGGCGCCGAAATCAGGCATGTCGATGCTGATCTTTTCGCCGACCCGGTTGCCCACCTGAAAGTCCAGGCGGCTCACCGCAGGGAGTTGGTAGTGCTCGGCCTGGATGCTGGAGATGACCGAGGCGTCGGTCTCGGTGAAGCCCAGTGCGGTAAAGCGGCTGTAGGTCGGAATGAGGCTGTCGACCTTGACCGAAAACGAGGGACTGGCTTGTGAGGTCAGGACATCGTTGACCGCAAAGCTGTGTCCCGGGTTCAGCACCAATGGGGTCAGTACTGGAACCGTGGGCGGGCTGCTGATCACCCGCACCGTGGCGTGATCGCCCTGACTGTTGACCATGGCGTAATCGCCATCGGACAGGGCCTGAGTGCCGTTGGCATAGGAAACGGCGCCGATGCTGCCCTGCACCACCGCCGCAGGTCCCGCCTGGATGGAAATATCTCGGGCAGCCTGCAACACAACGCCGGCATAGAAAGTGGATCCCATCCGGGTCTCTCCCTCGAGCCCGTGGGAAATGCCGGGCAGCGGTTGGACCGTGTTGCCACCGCTGGGCACATAGCCCAGGCCAAATTCCGCAGCAGTCAACTCGTCGTCAGAGGTGTAGGGCAGCATGCCCGAATCCTTCATGAACCAGACCGACACATTGCGCCCGTCTCGGGCCTTGAGACTGATGCCCTCGGTACCGTTATCCACGGCGTCCACGCCGGTCAGGCTGCTTTTGGCATTGATCAATCCCAGCAAGCCGTGCTTGCGCGCGGCTGCTGTTGCCCACAGGCTCATGTCGACATCGATCCGCTGCCCGTTCAGAAACAAGGCCGCGGGGTGGAGGAAGTCGGTGGTCATGCCGGTGCCGTTGATCAGCACCGGTTGCACCAGGGCTGTGACGCCGGTTTTTTCTGTCACGGTGTTGACCGCCGCTGCCAAGGCAATGCCACTGGCCGCGCGTGAACTGGTGTCGGTGGAGGTGTGGGACAGCGTGTCGTCCGATGCACGGGCAGCAGGAATGGCCACGCCGTTGATCAGCAAATCCCCGTCCTGTAACGACTGGATGTCCTGCATCCGGCTGACCATGGCGCGTTCGGCGGTGACCACGGTGGTGACATTGGCGGCGGTGTAATTACCGGCCCGCAAGCCCGAATGCTGCAGGTCACCCTCCAAGGCGGCCGCCACCTTGAGTCCCTTGCCGGCATGAACGGCGAGTGAGTAGGTGCCGACCTGTACCCCGCTGTTGACGCCAATCATGGCGGCAAAGCGGGCATTGTCGCTGGAGAACATCTCGACATCGATGTTGCGACCGTCTTCCGCGACCAGGGTGAGGCCGCCATCGGTCAATCGGCTGTCGATGGCCTGGATGCCCGTGCGTTCGGTCAGGGCGTTGATCGCGGCTAGCACTTGTTGCCGAGTGAGCTCGCTGTCCGTGGCGGAGGTGGTGATCGCGGTTGTCAGGTATCCGTTGATGAGGAGGGTACCGGTCATGGTGCCAAGTTCGGAGATGGCCCGTCCGCTCAGTAAATTGCGATTGACGACAGCGGTCACGCCGGTCTGGTTGCTGAATCGGTTGATCTGTGCGGCCTTGGTGATGGCACTGGCGGCCGCGTTACCGGCAGGAGACGCGGTGTCGAGCACGTCGTCCGGCAGGACGGCAATGTCCACACCATTCAGGGAGAGGTCCTTGTTTCCGATCACACCTAGATCGGCCGAACTGTCGATGGTGATTTCCAACCGTTGCGCCGACAGGTCGGTCGTATCCTGGGTGCTGAGCTCCATGGCAGCGCTCATCAAACCCCCATAAGCCTCGAGTCTGATGATTCCTTGCGTGCTGTCGCTGTTGGCGTTGTCGATGCTGAGTGTGGTGACCGAGCCGTCCAGTGCAACAAATTGAGCCGTCCCACTGCCCGTGAAGTCAAGCACGATCTTGCCTTTGTGCGTGAAATTTACAGGCGAACTCACCTGCAACTCGGTCGGGCTCACGGTGGTGGGTGAAGGGCGAGGGTCATACAGCAGACCCGTCAGCGCCGTCTGTCCGCCGTATTGCTGCACCCTCTGCCCGGCCGACACGGTCTTGTAGAGTGCCTGGATAGCTACCGGGGTGCCCGCTTTGGCATCCATCAGGCTCATGCCGTTCCATCGTGTGTTGCGGCTGACCGCGGCAATGTCCTGCTTGAGTTGCTGATATTCCATGTCCATGGCGCCACGCTGGGCATCGGAGTAGGTGCCGTTGGCGGCTTGTACCGCCAACTCACGCATTCGCTGCAGCCGGTCTCCAATCTGACCCGCCGCGCTTTCAGCCGTCTGGATCATGCCAATGCCGTTGTTGGCATTCTGAATGGCCTGGTGTGTGCCACGGATCAACTCGCTCATGCGAGCGGCAATGGCCAAGCCTGCCGCATCGTCGCGTGCAGAATTGATGCGCTTGCCGGTGGACAGGCGCTCCATGGCAACACTTTGCCGGCGCTCGACCATCGAGAGCGCTGCCTGGGCAAATTGAGCCCGAATATTGGTGTTGATGACGTTCATGGCAGTGGCTAGCAGCAGAAATGCAAGTTTCATGCCCTGAAAATTAATCGCTAAGTATTCGTGGCCAGGCGAGCCCGAGGACTGGTTTCAGGGGGATCGCTGTCAAAAATCCCACGATCGGGCCGCTTCTTCCGCCTGGCAGCGAGATCAGTTGTCCTAGGTGACAACAGCAGGGAACACCCGCCCCCCACAAATTCAATGCAGCGCTATAGTGGTTTACGCCTGACCCTGAAGTCGAGGCGCTACAACAGTTTTGGAGACCCCCCATGATTCGTCGCACCCTGATTCGCGCACTGACCGCGTTGTCCGCATCCCTGGCCCTGGCCAGCCCGGCCCTGGCCGACAACTACCCCTCACGCCCCATCACCCTGGTGGTCCCCTGGGGGGCTGGGGGTGGCACGGATGCCACGGCCCGCATCGTCGGGGCTTTGCTGGAAAAAGAACTGGGTCAGCCCGTCAACGTGGTGAACCGCACCGGTGGTAACGGCGTGGTAGGTCACTCGGCCATCGCCACGGCACAACCCGATGGCTACACCCTGGGCATGATCACGGTGGAAATTTCCATGATGCACTGGGCCGGTTTGACGCAACTGAGTCCGCGAGACTTCACCCCCATTTCCCTGATGAACATCGATCCGGCCGGCGTCACGGTGCGGGCCGACTCGCCCTACAAAAATCTGGACGACCTGATCAAGGCGGTGCGGGCCAACCCGGGCAAATTCAAAGCGTCTGGCACCGGCCAGGGTGGCATTTGGCACCTGGCGCTGGCCGGCATGCTCAAAGACCTGAAGATCGACGTCGCCGCTGTGCCCTGGGTGCCCTCCAATGGCGCTGCGCCCGCCATGAACGACCTGGCCGCCGGGGGTATCGAGTTCGTCACTTGCTCCTTGCCCGAGTCGCGTGCCCTGATTGACGCTGGCAAGGCGCGTCCTCTGGCCATCATGGCCAGCAGCCCGGCGGCGCTGTATCCCAATGTGCCGACCCTGAAAGCCGCCACGGGCAGTGACTGGGCCATCGGCGCTTGGCGCGGGATTGCGGCGCCCAAGGGGCTGCCAGCGGATATTCAGGCCAAGCTGGGCGCGGCCATGAAAAAAATCTATGACAGCAAGGATTACCAATCCTTCATGGCCGGTCGCGGCTTTGGTGTCATTTATGCCGATGCCAAGGGCTTTGAGCAGTTCATGGCCAAAGGCGATGCCGACATGGGGGTCGTCATGAAGTCTCTTGGTCTGGCCAAGTGATGTGGCTCGGGTCGATTCGAGAACCTGGCGAATCGGCTCTACCGAGAATTTTTGACTCACTCCCGGCTGCGCAAGCGCCTGGGGTGAGCGGCACGTCCTCTCTTCCATGAAATTTCACGACACCTTCAGCGGCGCGGTTCTGCTCTTGCTTGCGCTGGCCATCCTGTTCAATGTGAGCAGCTTTCCCAATATTCCCGGGCAAAACATCGGGCCTGCCGCCTTTCCCGGCCTCTTGGCCGGATTGCTGGCGGTTTGCGCGGTGCTGCTGATGATCAAGGGCTTGCGAACGCAGCGCTCTCAACCCTGGATCGTGTGGGGTGAGTGGATGCGTTCAGGCTATCACCTGCGCAACTTCCTCATCACCGTGGGTTGCCTGCTGTTTTATATCCTGGCTTCTGAGGCGCTGGGGTTCTTGATCTGCTCGTTGACGGTGCTGGCGGTGATGTTCTGGGCGCTGCAGGTGCGGGGTCGGCTGATTTTTCCCTTGGCCCTGGGCATCACGCTGTTGATCCACACCATCTTTTACAAAGGCCTGCGCGTACCCCTGCCCTGGGGTGTGATGCTGCCCTGGCAATGGTGAGGCACTGCGCATGACCTGGTCCATCTTCATGCAGTCCCTGGGGTTGGTGCTCGACCCCTATGTGCTGCTGGTCATCTTTTGCTCCGCCCTGTTCGGTTTGTTCGTGGGGTGTATCCCGGGGCTGACGGCCACCATGGCGACTGCGCTCTTGGTGCCCATCACCTTTTTCATGCCTCCGGTGCCAGCGGTAGCCGCCATCGTCACTGCGACGGCGATGGCCATTTTCTCGGGTGACATTCCGGGCGCTTTGTTGCGAATACCGGGCACACCGGCCTCGGCCGCCTACACCGACGAGGCGTACCAGATGACGCTCAAAGGTCAGGCCGAGGTGGCGCTGGGCGCGGGGTTGGTGTTCTCGGCCATTGGCGGATTGTTCGGCACGCTGGTGATGATCTGGTTTTCGCCGGGTCTGGCTGAAATTGCCCTGCAGTTCTCTTCGTTTGAATATTTCTGGCTGGTGGTGTTGGGTTTGGCCGGCGCGGTGTTCATTGGCAACGCCAGTGTGCTCAAGGCCAGCATCGCCTTGCTGCTGGGCTTGCTGATTGCCTGCATCGGGCTGGAAAACCCGGCGGCGCACCCTCGCTTTACCTTTGGTCTGCCTCAACTGATGAGCGGTGTGGAGTTGATCCCGATGATGGTGGGCATGTTCGCCATCTCCGAGTTGTTGCGCTACATCACCAACCTCGATCCGCCGCCCGTCATGGTGACCGAGAAGATTGGCAATATCTTCTCGGGCATGTGGAGCCTGCTGGTCAAGTACCGCTGGCCCCTGGTGCGGGGCAGCGCGCTGGGCACCGTCATCGGGATTCAGCCGGGCTCAGGCGCTGACATGGCATCCTGGATGAGTTATGCGATGAGCAAGAAGTTTTCCAAGGAGCCCGAGAAGTTTGGCACCGGGCATGTGGAAGGCATTGTGGAATCGGGCGCGGCGAACAACTCCTCGCTGGCAGGTGCGTGGATTCCGGCGATTGTGTTTGGCATTCCGGGCGACTCCATCACCGCCATCGCCATCGGTGTGCTTTACCTGAAGAACATGAACCCGGGCCCGATGATCTTCGTCAACAACCCGGAAAACATCTACGCCATCTTTTTGGTGTTTATCCTCGCCAACATCATCATGGTGCCGCTGGGCTGGCTGACGGTGAAGGTAGCCACGCGCATTCTCAAGGTGGCGCGCAACATCCTCATGCCCACTATTCTGCTGTTTTGTATCGTCGGCTCCTTTGCCATCAACAACTCGGCGTGGGGGGTGGTGCTGGTGCTGTTTTTCGGCCTGGCAGCGTTCATCCTGGAGGAGAACGGTTTTCCGGTGGCGCCGGCCATCCTGGGGGTGGTCTTGGGCACCATGATGGAGGAAAACTTTGTGACCTCCATGATCAAGTCCGATGGCGATCCCTTGGTCTTCTTCACCCGTCCGATTGCCATGTGGCTGGCTGCCGGGACCCTGTTGATTCTTTTCTGGCCAGTCATCACCTGGACCTGGCGGCGTTCCCGCCCGCCGGTTGAGGTGTCTTCCCGCTGAGTGTTGCTCGGGGCGACCTCTGGTCGTCTACACGACAGGTCCCCAACGCAAGACGACCGGGGTGTCCTCAGGAGCGACGATCGAGCAATTGCGCGGCCAACGCCCACAGCGCATCGCGGTGGCTGGACGGTGGCAGCACCTCCAGCGCCTGCATCGCCCGCTGCGCCTCCTGGCTGGCAGCCGCGCGGGTGGACTCCATGGCGCCCGTCTGTCGAACGACTTCGATCAGGGCCGGTAATTCGCTGGCGTCCCCTTCTTCTATCGCGCGGCGAATGAGGGCCTGTTGATCAGCGGTTGCGCGTTGCATCGCGATGATGAGCGGCAAAGTGGTTTTGCCCTCGCGCAAATCGTCCCCTAGGTTTTTGCCCAGTTCAGTAGCGTCGCCCTCGTAGTCCAGGACATCATCGATCACCTGGAAGGCGGTGCCCAGGGCCTGTCCGTAGCTCGCGCAAGCGGCCTCAACCTCCGCCGCCGATCGATCGATCACCGAGGGTAAGCGCGCACTAGCTTCGAAAAGCTTGGCTGTTTTGGAGCGGATCACACGCAGATAGCCTTCCTCGGTGAGGGTGGCGTCGTGCATGTTCATCAACTGCAACACCTCGCCCTCGGCGATGACGTTGGTGGCGTCGGCCAGGATTTCCATGACCCGAGGTTCGCCACATTCCACCATCATCTGGAAAGCGCGGGAGTACAGGAAGTCGCCCACCAGCACGCTGGCCGGGTTGCCGAACGAGACGTTGGCGGTGGCGCGACCACGCCGAAGCGTCGAATCGTCGACCACGTCGTCGTGCAGCAGGGTGGCGGTGTGGATGAACTCGACCACCGCGGCAAGCTGGTGACGGTAGGGGTGGGTGCTGCCCAAGGCCCCAGCCATCAGCAGCAACAGGGCGGGGCGCAGGCGTTTGCCACCGGCTGAAATGATGTAACTGGACACCTCAGCCACCAGCGGCACCCCTGAGTCGAGGCGCCGGGCAATCACACGGTCCACCTCGGCCATGTCAGGGGCGATGAGCGCCAGGGCGGAAGCAGCGGTGTGGGTGGGGGTGCTCAAGATGCGAGGGCGTCCAGGGAAAAGCGTCCAGCATTATAGGTGGGGGTGGCCTTGGCCGTGCTAGAATCCCAGGCTCTGCGGAAATCCTTCCCCAGAACTTCAAGTCATTTTGATTCAGAGGTCCTCATGTACGCGGTCATAAAAACCGGCGGCAAACAATATCGTGTTGCTGCTGGCGAAAAAATTAAAGTAGAACAGATTGCTGCGGACGTTGGCCAGGAAATCGTCATCGACCAGGTGCTCGCCGTTGGCAACGGCGCCGAGCTCAAGGTCGGGACCCCCCTGGTGTCCGGTGCATCGGTGAAAGCCACCGTGGTGGCTCACGGCAAGCACGACAAAGTGCGCATCTTCAAGATGCGTCGTCGCAAGCATTATCAGAAACGCCAGGGGCACCGTCAGCAGTTCACCGAACTGCAAATCGCCTCGATCCAGGCCTGATTCAGGAGAAACAGACATGGCACAGAAAAAAGGCGGCGGCTCTACGCGAAACGGGCGAGATTCCAAGCCCAAGATGCTGGGTGTGAAGGCCTTCGGTGGCGAGCTGGTGAGTGCTGGCTCCATCATCGTGCGTCAGCGTGGCACCCGTTTCCATGCGGGCACCAATGTCGGCGTGGGCAAAGACCACACCTTGTTTGCGTTGGTGGACGGCCACGTCACCTTCGGCGTCAAGGGTGCTTTGAACAAGCAAACGGTCCATATCACGCCAGCAGCCTGACCCTCCCGATCAGACTGAGCCAGCGTTCACAAAGCCCCGCAGGTCGGGGCTTTGTGCTTTAAGCCTCGTTCCTTACAGGGCCCTCCCTTAAGATACTCGGATGAAATTCGTCGACGAAGCTGAAATCGACATCGCCGCTGGCGATGGTGGAAACGGCTGCGTCTCGTTCCGTCACGAAAAATACAAAGAGTTCGGTGGTCCCAACGGCGGCGATGGTGGCAGAGGCGGGCATGTATTCGCCGTGGCCGATCCCAGCCTGAACACCCTGGTGGACTTCCGTTACGCACGCCGCCATGAGGCCAAGCGCGGCCAGCACGGCATGGGCTCAGACATGTTTGGTGCTGCGGGCGACGACATCGTGTTGCGCATGCCGGTGGGCACCATCGTCATCGACACCGAAACCGATCAGGTGCTGTGCGAGCTGCTGGCGCCAGGCGAGCGCGTCATGCTGGCCAAGGGCGGTGACGGCGGCTTTGGCAACATGCGCTTCAAGAGCGCCATCAACCGTGCACCGCGTCAGCGCACACCCGGACACCTGGGAGAGCGTCGGCACGTTAAGTTAGAACTCAAGGTGCTGGCCGATGTGGGGTTGCTCGGCATGCCCAATGCGGGCAAGTCCACCCTGATCTCTGCCATTTCCAACGCCCGCCCCAAAATTGCAGACTACCCCTTCACCACCTTGCATCCGAACCTGGGCGTGGTGCGTGTCGGGCCGAGCCAGAGCTTTGTGGTGGCCGACGTGCCGGGCCTGATCGAAGGCGCGTCGGAGGGGGCCGGACTGGGGCATCAATTCCTGCGACATTTGCAGCGCACCCGATTGCTTTTGCATCTGGTCGACATGGCGCCGTTTGACGATACGGTAGACCCCGTGGTGCAAGCCAAGGCCATCGTGGCCGAACTGAAAAAATTCGACGACGAGTTGTATGCCAAGCCCCGTTGGCTGGTCCTCAACAAGCTCGATATGGTCCCTGCTGAAGAACGCGCCAGCCGTGTGAAAGACATTGTGCGACGTCTGCGCTACAAAGGGCCGGTGTTTGAAATCTCGGCACTGACCCACGAAGGGTGTGAGTCGCTCACGAAGGCGGTGTACCAGCATTTGCGCCAGCAGCAGGAAGACACCCAACCCCCGGTTGAGGTGGATCCACGATTTGCTGATCGCTGACTTGTTTTACACCCACCATTGGTTCTGACCGCATGAGCGCCTCCCTGTTGCAAGAAGCCCGCCGCCTGGTGATCAAGGTGGGCTCGAGCTTGGTGACCAACGAAGGCCGTGGGCTGGATGAGCACGCCATTGGCGAGTGGTGCCGGCAAATGGCGTTGCTGGTGCGTGGTGATGGCCAGGGTCCTGCGCGCGAGGTCATCATGGTCTCCAGTGGGGCCGTGGCTGAAGGCATGAAGCGACTGGGCTGGAGCAGCCGTCCCAGCGAAATCCATGAGCTTCAAGCCGCTGCCGCCGTGGGGCAGATGGGGCTGGCGCAGATGTACGAGACGCAGTTGCGCCTCCATGGTTTGGGCAGTGCGCAGGTGCTGCTCACACACGCCGACCTCGCCGACCGCGAACGGTATCTCAACGCTCGTTCGACCTTGCTGACCTTGTTGCAACACGGCGTGCTGCCTGTGATCAACGAGAACGACACCGTGGTCAACGACGAGATCAAGTTTGGCGACAACGACACCCTGGGTGCGCTGGTGGCCAACCTGGTGGAGGCCGATGCGCTCATCATCCTGACCGACCAAAAGGGTTTGTACACCGCCGACCCGCGTCGCGACCCGGATGCCCAGTTTGTGCACGAAGCGCGCGCGGGTGATGCCGCCCTGGAGGCCATGGCGGGTGGAACCGGTAGCAGTTGGGGCAAAGGCGGCATGATCACCAAGATCCTGGCTGCCAAGCGGGCTGCGGGTTCGGGCGCTTCCACCGTGATTGCCTGGGGGCGTGAGCCGGATGTGTTGTTGCGACTCAGCCGCGGTGAATCCATCGGCACCTTGTTGGTGGCACCCACGCACAAGCAACAGGCTCGCAAGCAATGGATGGCCGATCATCTGCAACTGCGCGGCTCGGTGCAGATTGATGCGGGTGCGGTCGTCAAATTGCGTGATGAGGGCAAGAGTCTGTTGCCTATCGGCATGGTGTCAGTGGAAGGCGACTTCTCACGCGGCGATGTCATTGCCGTGCGCGACGAGCAAGGGCAGGAGATTGCCCGGGGGCTGGCCAACTACGCCAGCGCCGAGGCACGCTTGCTGTGCCGCAAGGCATCCACCGATATCGAGCGTTTGCTGGGCTATGTGGCTGAGCCCGAAATCGTGCACCGGGACAACCTGGTGGTGACGCGCTGACCCAGGCTGGTGTTGCCCCAGCGTCAACCATCTCAGCAGCCCACGAAGCTGTCAACCCCGCCAGTGCTGGTGCGGGTCTGGATCAAAGCTGGCCCCAGGGGGCAATTCCAGGTCAGCGGGTTGCCCAGGCACCAGGTCTGGCGAGTCGCGGTGGCGGGGTCCGCCTGAGCGCAAGTAGCGGTTGCGGGCATCCTGGCGCGGCAGAAAACGCGCCAATTCACTCAGAGCCATTTCATAGACGCCGCGCTTGAACTCCACCACCACGTCCAGCGGCACCCAGTAGTCGTTCCAGCGCCAGGCGTCGAACTCGGGGTGGTCGGTGGCACGCAGGTTCAGGTTCCAGTCGGGTTTGACCAACTGGAGCAAATACCAGATTTGTTTCTGGCCCTTGTAGTGACCACGCGCATCGCGCCGGATGTAGCGATCAGGCACCTCATAGCGCAACCAGTCGCGGGTGCGGGCCACGATGCGCACATGATCCGGCTGTAGACCCACCTCTTCATGCAGTTCGCGGAACATGGCCTGCTCGGGGCTTTCGCCACGGTCGATGCCGCCTTGCGGAAACTGCCAGCTGTGGGTGCGGATGCGCTTGCCCCAGAACACCTGGTTTTTCTGGTTGAGCAGGATGATGCCGACGTTGGGTCTGAACCCGTCCCGGTCAAGCATAATCGAACCTCAAATTTTTAAACTGAGACCATTATGCACAGACCTGATGCACTGACAAGAGGTCTGTTCGCAGCCCAACCGATATGAAAGCCTCCCAGTTTCTCGTCTCCACGCTCAAGGAAGCCCCCGCCGATGCCGAGGTGGTCAGCCATCAGCTGATGATTCGCGCCGGCATGATCAAAAAATTGGGTGCCGGCATTTACAACTATATGCCTATGGGTCTGCGGGTGATCCGCAAGGTTGAAGCCATCGTGCGTGAGGAAATGGACCGTGCCGGTGCCATCGAACTTACGATGCCGGTGGTGCAGCCCGCTGAGCTGTGGCAGGAGACAGGCCGGTTTGCCAAGATGGGCCCGGAGTTGCTGCGCATTCGCGATCGACATGACCGTGACTTTGTCATCCAGCCGACCAGCGAGGAGGTGGTGACCGACATTGCCCGTCAGGAATTGCGAAGCTACAAACAGCTGCCCAAAAATTTCTACCAGATCCAGACCAAATTCCGTGATGAGCGTCGCCCGCGCTTTGGTCTGATGCGAGGACGCGAATTCATCATGAAAGACGCGTACAGCTTTGATCGCGATCCCGAGGGAGCGCAGCGCAGTTACCAGAACATGGCGCTGGCCTACCGCAAGATCTTCGATCGCTTTGGGTTGCGTTACCGCGCGGTGGCGGCAGACAGCGGTGCCATCGGGGGCGACTTGAGCGAAGAGTTCCAGGTGATTGCCAGCACGGGCGAAGACGCCATCGTCTATTGCCCGAACAGCAATTACGCGGCCAACCTCGAAAAGGCTGAGGCATTGGCGCCCACCCAGCCTCGGGCAGCCGCCTCCCAGCCATGCACCCCGGTGCCCACGCCCGGGCGAAGCACCTGCGAACAAGTGGCCGACTTGTTGGGTGTGCCCTTGTCCAGCACCGTCAAGTCGCTGGTACTGGCCACCGATCAGGGGGATGAACACGGTCAGGTGAAAGCGACCCAGGTGTGGCTGTTGCTGCTGCGTGGTGATCACGACATGAACGAGGTCAAGGTCGGCAAGCTTCCCGGTTTTGAAGGGGGTTATCGCTTTGCCACGGTGGCCGAGATTGATGAGCACTTCGGTTGCAAGCCCGGTTACCTGGGGCCTTTGAATTTGCGCCAGCCTGTGCGCATCGTGGCGGACCGCGAGGTGGCGGTGATGGCGGACTGGATCTGCGGCGCCAACCAAGCGGACATGCACATTCGTGGCGTGAACTGGGGACGCGACCTGCCCGAACCGGCCCTGGTCGCCGATTTGCGCAACGTGGTGGCAGGCGATCGGTCTCCCGACGGTCTAGGCGAGTTGGCCATCGAGCGTGGCATCGAGGTGGGGCATGTGTTTTACCTGGGCACCAAGTACTCGCAAGCCATGAGCGCCACCTTCCTGGACGAAACGGGCAAGCCGCAACCGATGCAGATGGGCTGTTACGGCATTGGCGTGACCCGCTTACCTGCCGCCGCCATCGAGCAGAACCACGATGAACGCGGCATCATCTGGCCGGACGCCATTGCACCCTTCACCGTGGTGGTCTGCCCGATTGGGATGGATCGCCAACCGACGGTGCGCGAAGCCGCCGAACAATTGCACGACCAACTCGCCGCCTTGGGCGTGGACGTGATGCTCGACGACCGTGGAGAACGCCCGGGCGCGATGTTTGCCGATTGGGAACTCATTGGCGTGCCGCACCGCGTGGTCATCTCCGATCGCGGGCTCAAGGAGGGGCAACTCGAATACCAGCACCGCCGTGAGTCCCAGGCCACCCAGGTGCCGGCCACCGAGGTGCTGGCCTTCCTGCGTCAAAAGCTGGGGCTTTGATCGTACCCAGCGTGCAACCGGCCCTGCAGGCCATCGCTGCGGTGATGGTGGCCTGCTGTCTGTCGTTGCAGGCACTCGCTGGCACGCAACGTGCCGAACCGCTCGCCGATGCCGTGCGAACCGCGCTGTCGGCGGCCGTGTCCGAGGAGGATGTGCACCGCGCAGCGTTGCAGCGGACCGAGCTCGTCGGGATGCGCGACGCCTGGGTGCAGCGGATGCAACCCTTGCTCGAGCGCCGCTTGCGCCGCGCTGCCGTGGGGCAGTGGCGACAGGAATGGGGCAGTCAAGGCCTGCAACGTGAACTGCTGGAAACGGTCTGGTACGAAGCCACCCGATCGCGACTGGAGCCTGAGCTGGTGCTGGGGTTGATCGAGGTGGAAAGTGATTTCCGCAAATTTGCGGTGAGTTCTGCGGGTGCCCTGGGCCTGATGCAGGTCATGCCTTTTTGGATGCGTGAACTCGCTCAAGCCGACCCGCGTCGGCTGTTCCATCTGCGCACCAATGTGCGCTTTGGTTGCGTGATCTTGCGCCACTACCTCGACCGCGAAGCGGGGGATCTGTTCATGGCCCTGGGACGCTACAACGGCAGCCGGGGACAGGCCGCTTATCCCAATGCCGTGATGGCGGCGCAAGCGCGCTGGAAGCCCTGATCGAGAATCAGTGGCCCTGCAGCACTTGCAGCAATTCACCCGACTCGTACATCTCCATCATGATGTCCGACCCGCCGATGAACTCGCCCTTGACGTAGAGCTGCGGGATGGTGGGCCAGTTGCTGTATTCCTTGATGCCTTGACGGATCTCGGCATCGTCCAACACATTCACAGTTGTGATCTGTTTGGGTTCTACGCCGCAGGCTTTGAGAATCTGTATGGCGCGGCCCGAAAAGCCGCACATGGGGAAGCTGGCGCTACCTTTCATGAACAGCAGCACCTCGTTGCCTTTGACCAGTTCATCGATACGTTGTTGCACGTCACTCATGGCTTACTCCTGCGAATAACAGTCATTATTTCACGGCCGGCCAAAGCCCGCCGGTGCAGCGGGAGATGCCCGCAAGGTCGGGGCGGCTTTGGACCTGGTCAAAACCGGCTTGCCGCAGCAAGGCCTGGACGGCTTGCGACTGATCGTGCCCATGCTCCAGCAGCAACCAGCCACCCGGCTTCAGGTGACCGGGGGCCTGGTGGATCAGGGTCCGGATATCGTCCAGCCCATCCTCGCCACTGACCAGGGCTTGCCGGGGTTCGTGGCGCAGACCGGGCAGGTGCGGGTCAGTGGCGGCAAGATAGGGCGGGTTGGACACGATGAGGTCAAAACGCTGATCCGCAGGCATGGTCGATAACCAATTGCCCTGTAAACATCGCAGGGTGAGCTGCAAGGCCTGAGCGTTGCGTTGCGCCACGGCCAAGGCCTCGGGGCTCTGGTCCACCGCCCAGATCTGGGCGGCGGGGCGTTCGTGCTGCAAGGCCAGGGCGATCGCGCCACTGCCGGTGCCCAGGTCGACCACCTCCAGCGCAGCCAGGACAGGCATCAGCGACAGTGCCCAGTCCACCAGGGTTTCGGTGTCGTCACGCGGGTCCAGCACCTGAGGCGTGATGGACAGCGGCAGACCGTAAAACTCGGTTCGACCCAGCAGGTAGGCCAGGGGCATGGCATCGCGCCGTTGTTCGCACAGCGACTGGAAATGCTGCAAGGCCGGTGCCGGGAGTTCATCGGTTCCGTGCGCCAGCAACCAGGCCCGCTCGTGCGGATCGCGGCCGAGTGCGAACAACAGCAACATGCCTGCGTCCAGGCGCTCAAGACCCGAAGCGCCCGTGACCGCTTGCTGTAAAGCCTGGTCCAGCGTCATGTCTGCGCACCCGCCCTGGATGGGGAGACGCCGGTGCCGACTGCCATCGCCGTTCGGGCTATCTTGTCCTCTGACACCGCTTGGGTCATACCAGGCCTCCCACTTCCAGGGCCTCGAGTTTCTCGGCCTGACGGGCCTGATACAAGGCGTCGAGGACATCATCCAACTGTCCCTCCATGATGGTGGTCAGCTTGTACAGGGTCAGGTTGATGCGGTGGTCGGTCAGACGCCCTTGCGGGAAGTTGTAGGTGCGGATGCGGTCGCTGCGGTCGCCACTGCCGATCAGGCCTTTGCGCGTCGCGGCTTCGGCGGCGCTGCGTTGTGCGCGTTCACTCGCTTGGATGCGTGCTGCCAGCACCTGCAAGGCGCGCGCCTTGTTGCGGTGCTGGGAGCGGTCGTCCTGACACTCGGCCACGATGCCGGTGGGAATGTGTGTGACGCGCACCGCCGAATCGGTCTTGTTGATGTGCTGTCCGCCTGCCCCGCTGGCACGGAAGGTGTCGATGCGCACGTCGGATGGGTTGATCTGAACGGTAGCAGCCTCATCCGGCTCGGGCATCACCGCGACGGTGCAGGCGCTGGTATGGATACGCCCCTGCGATTCCGTCACGGGGACACGCTGTACCCGGTGCCCGCCCGACTCAAAGCGTAGCCGG
>RFTK01000048.1 GCA_009923505.1 Betaproteobacteria bacterium | reverse complement strand
CCCCCCGGCACCCCAGACATTATTGGGGCGTTGATCCGAACGACCCTTGCCACCACCACGGCGGTCCTGCATCTTGCGTGCAGGCTGCAGGCGCTGGGTGGGTTCCAGACCGGGAATGACTTCGGTCTGCAGGGGCTGTCGGGTGTAGGCTTCGATGCCCTGAATCTTGCGCTGGTCACGGAACTCGGCCAGCGTCACGGCCAGGCCATCGCGACCCGCACGGCCGGTTCGGCCGATGCGGTGCACATAGTCCTCGGACTTCATCGGCAAGCCGTAATTGAAGACGTGGGTGATGCTGGGCACGTCGATGCCTCGCGCCGCCACATCCGTGGCCACCAGAATTTGCACCTGGCCATTGCGCAGGGCCATCAGACGACGGTTGCGCAAGGCCTGGCTCAGCGCACCGTGCAACGCCACGGCCGCAAAGCCGGTTTGCTGCAGGTCTTGGGCCAGGGCATCGCATTCAATCTGGGTGCTGGCAAACACAATGGCTTGCTCGATGCTGGGTTCGCGCAGCCAGTGGTCCAGCAAGCGACGCTTGTGGTCACGGTTGTCGGCCCAGAACAGGGTCTGACGGATGTTGGCGTGTTTTTCTTGCGGCGAGTCGATCTGCACGTGTTGCGGCGTGCGCATGACTCGGGCGGCCAGTTGCTGGATGCGCGGCGCAAAGGTGGCGCTGAACATCATGGTCTGGTGGCGGTCCACGGTCAGCTGGTTGACCTCGGCCAGGTCTTCGGTAAAACCCAGGTCGAGCATGCGGTCCGCTTCGTCGAGCACCAGGAATTGCACTTGCTCCAACTGGATCTGTCCCGAGCGCTGCAGGTCGAGCAAGCGACCCGGTGTGGCCACCACCAGATCGGCGTTTTGCAAACGAGCGATCTGCACGGCGTAGGGCATGCCGCCCACCACATGGGCAATGCGCAAGCCCTTGGCGTGACTCACCAGGTCAATGGCGTCATGGGCCACTTGCTGGGCGAGTTCTCTTGTGGGGCACAACACCAGCGCACCGGGCACACACGGCCTGAAGTTGCGCGGATGGGTCGGGTCCTTGCGCTTGGGGCGCCGCGGCGCAGGCTGCCCTGCGGCGGCAGCTTCAGCCACTTTGCGGGCCCATTCCTGGGCTTCGATTTCCACACGCGCTTGACGCTGTTGCAGCAGGGTGTGCAAGAGCGGCAGCAAGAAGGCCGCGGTCTTGCCGCTACCGGTCTGGCTGGACACCATCAGGTCGATGTGGCCCTTGGCGCCATGGGACTGCGGCAAGGCCATGGGAATGGCCTTGGCCTGCACAGGGGTGGGTTCGGTGAAACCGAGTTGGGCCACCGCAGCCACCAACTCGGGGGCAAGACCCAGGTCGGCAAAGGGATGGGATGTCGTCGGGTGAGCGGCGGGCATCACCGCACCAGGGGCAACGTCGCGGGCCCCTTCGACGGCCGTCTCATGGCGGGCCGTGTGTGAAAGAACCGACTCGGAGGGCGAAGCAGTGGTCTCGACGGGCTCGGGCAATACCGCCACAGCGTCATCGACGGGGTCGACGGACACGGGCACAGACAGGGCGAGTTCGCCCACGGGAACATAGGAATCAGTCATGCATCTCACCGCCTGGCAAAGCAGGTCGGTGTCATCTGAAGGTTGATAAGACAACATCAACCTGCAGACAAATTCAGCGTTGACTGGATCAACGCGACGGCCAGATAGGCCTCAAGGCGTGAGGGTGATGCGTTCGGATTGCTTGAAAGCAATACCCGCATTATGACACAACACCGGGTTTTCCCTGAAATTCCTGGGTATGCGTGGAATCAGCACAACAGACTCAGGGCAACAAAAAGTGCTGGCGGTAATGCACCAGTTCATCGATCGACTCTTGAACATCGGCGAGCGCGGTGTGCTTTTGCTGCTTTTTGAACGCCGCGTACACCTCGGGTTTCCAGCGCCTCGCCAACTCCTTGAGGGTGCTGACATCCAGGTTGCGGTAGTGCAGCCAGGCCTCCAGGCGCGGCATGTACTTCACCAGAAACCGCCGGTCCTGGCTGATGGTGTTGCCACACAGCGGTGAACTGGCCTTGGGCACATAGCGCTGGATGAAGGCCAGCAACTCCGCCTCCGCCTGGGCCTCGGTCAGGGTGGACGCCTTGACTTTCTCGATCAGGCCACTGCGGCCATGGGTGCCCTTGTTCCAGGCGTCCATGGCGTTGAGCACCTCGTCGGGCTGATGAATCACCAGCACCGGGCCTTCGATGCGGGGGGTCAGATCTGGACCGGTGATCACCACGGCAATCTCGATCAGTCGCTCGCGCTCCGGGTCAAGTCCGGTCATTTCACAATCGATCCAGACCAGGTTCAAGTCGGATTTGGCCAAAGTCGGGGGAGTCACATCAGGTGCAGTCATGACGGGATTGTCTCGCATCCTCAGAGGCCTCCCGCCTTCGCCTACACTCTTGCGCCATGAATGCTTCCTATCTGATGACCCTGGGCCTGGCGTTGCTGCTGCTGGCCAACCTGGGCACCAAACTCTGGCTGGCAACCCGGCAGGCCCGCCATGTGGCCCAGCACCGCCAGGCCGTGCCCAGCGCCTTCGAACACTCGATCACGCTGGATGCGCATCAAAAAGCAGCCGACTACACACTGGCGAAATCGCGGCTGACCGTCTGGGACATTGCGTTGGACGCGCTGATGTTGGTGGGTTGGACCTTGCTGGGCGGGCTGGACTGGCTCAACCGCAGCTTGCTGGACGCAATGGGGCCTGGCATGTTGCAGCAACTGGCTCTGGTCCTGAGTTTTGTCCTGATCGGTGGCCTGTTGGGTCTGCCGCTGTCGCTGATCCAAACCTTTGGGGTGGAGCAACGCTTTGGGTTCAACAAGATGACCTGGGGGCTGTGGCTGAGCGATCTGGTCAAAGGGGTGGTGCTGGGACTGGTGCTGGGGCTGCCCCTCCTGTGGCTCATCCTCTGGTTGATGGCCGCTGGCGGTAGCCTGTGGTGGCTGTGGGCCTGGGTTGCACTGGTGGTGTTCCAGGTGTTTGTGATGTGGATCGCGCCCAATGTGATCATGCCGCTCTTCAACAAATTCACGCCGCTGGAGGACGAATCCCTCAAGCAGCAAGTCAGTGAGTTGATGGCGCGTGCAGGTTTCACCGCCCAGGGATTTTTCGTGATGGACGGCAGTCGTCGCTCGGCCCACTCGAATGCGTTTTTCACCGGCTTTGGGGCCAACAAGCGCGTGGTGTTTTTCGACACGCTGCTCAAGCAACTCTCCCCGGCTGAAATGCGGGCCGTGCTGGCCCATGAGTTGGGTCACTTCAAGCACCGTCATGTGCTCAAAATGATGGCGACCAGTTTTATCGTGACGTTGCTGGGTTTGGCGTTGCTGGGCTGGTTGAGCCAGCAGGTGTGGTTCTTCACCGGCTTGGGCGTGACACCCCAGATAGCCCTCAGCGTGGGCGATCAGGCGGCAGCGCTGGTGTCGAATGATGCGCTGGCGCTGTTGCTGTTCATGCAAGTGGTGCCCCTGGCCAGTTTCTTCATCACGCCGCTGTCCAGCTCGCGATCACGCCGCTATGAATTCGAGGCCGACGCCTACGCCATGCAACAAACGCCCGCGCGTGACTTGGCCAGCGCCCTGCTCAAGCTCTACCAGGACAATGCCTCCACGTTGACCCCCGACCCCCTCTACGTGGCGTTTTATTACTCGCATCCGCCGGCCTCGCAACGGTTGGCGCGCATGGCAACATGAAGCAACACGGGCTGGTGATTGCCAGCCATGGCCGGCATGTGGTGGTGGAGTCCGAGGATGGCTCCCGGCGTTTGTGTCATCCCCGAGGCAAAAAAAATCACGCGGTGGTGGGTGACCGCGTGTGGTGGTTGCCGAGTTCAGATGAAGGCAGCATCGAGGCCATCGACACACGACGCAACCTGTTTTACCGACAAGACGAAATCCGCACAAAATCCTTTGCGGCCAACCTGGATCGGCTGCTGGTGCTCATTGCTGCCGAGCCCGAATTTTCCCAAGAGCAGCTCACACGCGCCTTGATCGCTGCCGAGGCCGAAAAAATCCAGCCGCTCATCGTGCTGAACAAACAAGACCTGGCCGAGCCTTTTGCCTTGGCGTGGGAGCGTCTGACCCCTTACCGCAGCATGGGCTATGAGGTGTTGCCGCTGTCGCTGAAAGCCGGCGACCCTGCCGGTCTCGCCACCTTGTGCGAACGTCTGACGGGCCACACCACCCTGGTGCTCGGCCCCTCGGGCGCTGGCAAAAGCAGCCTCATCAACCGACTGGTCCCCAACGCCGGGGCAGCCACTGGCGAGCTGTCACTGGCCTTGCAATCCGGACGACACACCACGACCACCACCACCTGGTATTGGGTGGATCGCTCGCACGCCACCGCACTGATCGATTCACCCGGTTTCCAGGCCTTTGGCTTGCAGCATCTCGAACCCACCGCCCTGACACGCTTGATGCCCGATTTGCTCAAGCATGCCGGAGAGTGCCGCTTTTACAACTGCACACATCGCCACGAACCCGGCTGTCATGTGCAAGCAGCGGTTGCACGAGGCGAGATCAGCGAATCGCGCCATCGTCTGTATCAGCAGTTGTTCGAAGAACTGTCTCAGCCTGCCTACTGAGACAAATCACCAGGGTGCGTGCCCCACCATCTAGCCGGAAAGGCTCAGCCCAACAAGCGCGCCAAGGTCAGCAGGGCCAGCAGCACCAGCCACATCACCACCGTGCGCCACACCAGGCCCACGATGCTGCGAAAGTGGGCCAATTCGGGCTCACGCCCGGGGGTACTGGGACTGTCCATGCGGTCATCATCGGACATGGCATGGGTCGCACGCAGGCCTTCACCGCCTAAGCGGACATTGACGGCCCCGGATGTGGCGGCCAGCACCACACCATCGTTGTCGTCCGGAAATTGCTGGGCATGGGTGCGCCAACAATCAATCGCCTCTTCAAAATTGCCCACCACCGCGAAGGACAAGGCGGTCAGTCGAGACGGCACCCAATCGATCCAGTACCAGGCCTGAGCGGCCAGGTCGCTGAGCGGCTGGCTGGCCAGCGGCGTTCCATCACGGTGCACCCCGCCCGCACGCCACAGGCGGCTGGCAAATTCGCTCATGCGGTACATCACGGCCCCTGCAGGCCCGAGCCCCAGCGCGGCCAGCACGGAAAACCAGGCCAGCACACCAAACACATGGCGATGCGCAGCCACCACGGAGTGCTCGATCACGTGTCGAACAATTTCCTGTCGGGGCAGCAAGCTGGCGTCCACCTGTTTCCACTGCGCCAGCAACTCGCGGGCACGGGTTTCTTCGCCACTGTCCAAGGCGTCACGGATGTCAGTGAAATGATGACTGAACTGGCGAAACCCCAAGGTGGGATACAGCAAGACGATGCTCCACAGCATGGCCACCGGCCACCCCAACCAGGCCAGCAACGCCCAATGGACCAGACACGCCAGCAACGCCGGGCCCAGCACGCTGAGCAGCCAGGCGCTCATGGCATGCCCTTGCAAACCCGCGTCCAGCATGCGTTGCATCCAGCGCGCGTAACGCCCCATGCCATCATGGATCGGGTTGCGCTCGGCCAGCGGTCGGGCTTGTTCGATCAGGAGGGCAAACAGCAGCGCAAGAAAGCTCATGAGCGGATGATACCGCCCGTCACGCCATCAAAAAGCGGTAGAAATTTCGGATCATGCCGGCGGTGGCGCCCCAAATGAAGCGCTGTTCATCACCATCCTGATACGGCATGGAGAACCACTCGCGACGACGCCCCTCGGCCTCCAGGGCATGGCGCCGATGAAACGCCGGATTCATGAGAAAAGCCAGCGGGACTTCAAACGCCGAGGCGACCTCATGGGGATTGGGTTTGAGGGTGTGACTGGCAGACACCAGCCCGACGACCGGCGTGACCACAAACGCCGTGCCGGTCACGTAGTCGGAAATCGTGCCCAGCACCTGAACCTGATCGCGCTCGAGGCCCACCTCCTCGTGGGACTCACGCAAGGCCGTGTCCACCACATCGCGGTCCGTCGCGTCGACCTTGCCGCCGGGAAAGGCCACCTGCCCGGAATGGGTGGACAAATGGGCGGTACGCTGGGTCAGCAGCACCGTGGGCTGCTCACGCATCACGATGCCGATCAGCACCGCCGCCAGGGCCGGCTCGCGCTGAGAAAAGCTGCGTTCGCGCAGGATCTCGGGGGTCCACTCACGAGATTGCTGAAAACGCTCCCGCAACGCCTGGGGCTGCAGCCGCTCCAGGGGGACCGCCGGCAGATGGTCGTCCACCCCGAGAACGGGCATGCGCAACGGGTCAAAGTTGGGCAACTGGGTCAGCGGGGTGAAGGGTTGGGACATGAGGCGCAAGGCGACAACAGGAGATGAAAAAAAGCCGCCTCTGGGACCAAAGGCGGCTTTTCGGATCTACAGCCAGGCAAGACGGCTGGCTGGCAGACATTGAAGGCTTATTGAGCTGCCGGTGCGTTCTTGTACACCAGCTTTTCCTTGATACGGGCCGACTTGCCGCTGCGCTGACGCAGGTAGTACAGCTTGGCGCGGCGCACATCACCGCGGCGCTTGACTTCAATGCCAGCGATCAACGGGCTGTAGGTCTGGAACGTGCGCTCCACGCCTTCGCCACTGGAAATTTTGCGCACAGTGAAGCCACTGTTGAGGCCGCGATTGCGCTTGGCAATCACCACGCCTTCATAGGCCTGCACACGCTTGCGGGTGCCTTCCACCACATTCACGCTCACGATGACGGTGTCACCAGGGGCGAAATCGGGAATCTTCTTGCCCAGGCGGGCCATCTCTTCTTGCTCGAGAGTCTGTATCAGGTTCATAAATGCCTCATAGGATCGTGGTCGCGCTGCACTAAGGGCCCGGCTTGATATCGCATGCGCGCATACCGCCAGGCGGCCGACCAGAGGATCGAAAGCCCGCTATTGTAACCCAATCCACTGACCATGGGACTGGCCACACGCAGGGGTCAGTTCACCGGCCATTCCAGGTGGGCCAGCCTTAGCCCCCTAGTCCGAAGATCCCGAAGAGCCCGACCGGGCGGGTGAAACGGCTTGCAAGACCCGCTCATCCGCCTCGTTCAACCGGCCCTGGGTCCGGGCCCGGGTGAGCAGATCGGGACGGTGCTGCGCGGTCAGCAGCAGGCGCTGATCGCGCCGCCAGCGCTCGATCTGGGCGTGGTGGCCCGACAACAAGGCCGCCGGGACCCCCTCACCTTCCCAGACCTCGGGTCTGGTGTAGTGGGGGCAATCGAGCAAACCGTCCAGCGCGGGGTGAAAACTGTCGAGTTGGTGGCTGGCGTCATCGTTGAGCACGCCAGGCAAGAGTCGTGTGGTTGCATCCAGCAGGGCCAGGGCGGCGATTTCGCCGCCTGACAGCACAAAATCACCCAGGCTGAGTTGGGCATCCACGTGCCGATCGATGAAACGCTGGTCGACGCCTTCGTAGCGACCGCACAACAAAATAGCCCCCTCGCCCGCTGCCATGGTCGCCACGCGGTCATGGTTCAACACCGCTCCAATCGGCGAAAACAGCCACAACGGCGCTTGCTCGCGCGTGTGACCGCGGTCCTGTCGGATCGCGGCCAGGCACAGCCGCAAAGGCTCGGCCATCATGACCATCCCAGGACCGCCCCCGAAGGGTCGGTCGTCCACACGGCGATAGCCGCCCTGGGCGAAGTCACGCGGGTTCCACAGTCGCACCACCACCTGGCCCGAGGTGAACGCACGTCGCGTCACGCCGTTGGCAAGGAAGGGCTCAAAGAGCTCGGGGAACAGGGTGATGACGTCGAAACGCATGCCGCGCCTCAGTAATCGGGCTGCCAGTCGACCAGGATGCGACGGGCCTTGAGGTCGACGCTGTCGATATAGGCATTGACGAACGGAATCATGCGCTCATGCGTCTGTTCTTGTGCTTGCCACTGCAACACCAGCACGGTGTTGGGGCCGGTGGCCATCAGGTCCGTCACGGTGCCCAACTCGACGCCCTCGCGGTTGATCACCTGCAACCCCATCAGGTCGACCCAGTAAAACTCATCGGGCGAGGGGGTGGGGAAGCTGGCCCGGCTGATGAAGATGCGCGAGCCCTTGAGCCGTTCGGCCGTGTTGCGGTCGGGGATGTCTTCGGCACTGGCCACAACGCTGTCGGAATGCTCCTTGGCCTGCACAATACGCAACAGCACGGTGCCCTCAAAAGGCCGTGGTCCGCGTTCGGTGGGTTGGAGGAACCAACGCTTGGAAGAAAAAAGCGCTTCCGGAGAAGCGCTGTGGGGCTGGATTTTGAACCAGCCCTTGATGCCCCAGGCATCGAGAATGCGCCCGACCTCGACAGCATCGTCGGGCAGGGCGACGGGCTCCAGAGACAAGGCCGTGTCGATGACGAACTCCGCTGGAGCGCCAGCCGGGCGCAACTTAAGCGGCCTTGGCGGCAGCTTGCTTGATCAGGCGCATCACGGTGGGAGAGGTCTGAGCGCCAACGCCTGTCCAGTACGCCAGGCGATCCTGGGCAATACGCAGGCCCTCTTCGCCTTTCACGGCGATGGGGTTGTAAAAACCGATACGCTCGATGAAGCGGCCGTCGCGGCGCACGCGCTTGTCCGCCACGACGATGTTGAAAAACGGACGGGCCTTGGCGCCGCCGCGGGAGAGTCGAATGACGACCATGTTGAATCCTTCGGGTGGTGAAATTTTTTCCGGCGTTTGAGACACGCGACATGGCCACCCGGCCAGCGACACGCTGGAAAACCGCTGATTATAACCAGACTTCTCCCCTGCCCTGACTCCACCAGCCTGAAGCCGCCCAGCCGTTTATGATCGCGCCATGAAAAACAAGACTTGGGCAGCCTGGTTGGCATTTCTCGGCGGGCCTTTCGGATTGCACCGCTTTTACCTCTTTGGCAAGGACGACTGGCTGGCTTGGCTGCTGCCTGTCCCCACCGCGCTGGGCCTGTATGGCATCGAACGCATTCAGGACTTCGGGGTGGATGATCCACTCAGCTGGGTGCTGGTGCCCATCCTCGGCTTCAACATCGCGGGCTGTGCTCTCAACGCCATCGTGTTTGCGCTCACCAAAACCGAGGACTGGAACCAGCGTTTCAACCCAGGACAGGATCCCGACGCCGTGGCGGGTCAGACCCGCTGGTCGACCATTTTCGCCATTGTGGCCTCGCTGCTGATTGGCGCCACCGTGTTGATGTCCAGCATCGTGTACAGCTTTCAGCGCTATTTCGAAATCCAGATCGAAGAGGCCCGCAAAATTTCAGAGTGACCTGCCATCCTCGCCGGGCGTCTCGCTCAGCAGGAGGGTCAGGTGAACCACACCCATCAGGGGGTTGCGTCCCTGGTCACTGGCAGCGCTCAGTACAAAGACAGGCTCACCCAGTACGCCACGCCAGCCACAAAGGCGCTGGCGGGAATGGTCAGCACCCAGGCCCAGATGATGTTGCCAGCCACGCCCCAGCGCACGGCACTGGCGCGCTGGGTGGATCCCACCCCCACGATGGCACCCGTGATGGTGTGCGTGGTGGACACCGGGATGCCCAGCGCTGTCGCCAGGAACAGGGTGATGGCACCACCCGTTTCGGCACAGAAGCCGCCCACGGGCTTGAGCTTGGTGATGCGTTGTCCCATGGTTTTGACAATGCGCCAACCACCAAACATGGTACCCATGGCAATGGCGACATAGCAGGAGATGATGGTCCAGTTCGGCGGTGCGGCGTCGGTGCTGGAGGCATAGCCGGTGGCAATCAGCAACATCCAGATGATGCCGATGGTCTTTTGGGCGTCATTGCCACCGTGCCCCAGACTGTAGGCGCCGGCAGACACCAGTTGCAAGCGGCGAAACCACTTGTCCACCCTTGAAGGGGTCACGCGCCGGCAGGTCCAGGCCACGACCAGCATCATCAGCGAACCCAGCAAGAAGCCGAGCATGGGCGAGACAAAAATGAACGCCACGGTGCGCAGGATGCCGGTGGCAATCAGCGCCCCGGCGCCCGCCTTGGCCAACACCGCGCCCACGATACCGCCGATCAGCGCGTGCGACGAACTGCTGGGAATGCCGTAATACCAGGTGACGACGTTCCAGGTGATGGCGCCCGTGAGCGCACCAAACACCACATGCGTGTCCACCACACCCGGCATCACAATGCCCTTGCCCACCGTGGCGGCCACGCTCAGGTGGAAGACAAAGATGGCGATAAAGTTGAACGCCGCGGCAAACATCACCGCCTGCGCGGGACGCAACACCCCGGTCGACACCACGGTGGCAATGGAGTTGGCGGCATCGTGAAAGCCGTTCATGAAGTCGAAGGCCAGTGCCAGGAACACCAGCACGATCACGACCCACAACGCGACGGGTACGGTTTCGGTCATACGCTCAAGCTTTCGCTCAGGAGTTCTCGAGGACGATGCCCTCGATCAGATTGGCCACGTCCTCGCACTTGTCGGTGATGGTCTCCAGCAACTCGTAGATCGCCTTGAGCTTGATCACTTCGCGCACGTCCGGCTCCTCGCGGAACAGCTTGCTCATGGCGCTGCGCATCACGCGGTCAGCGTCCGACTCGAGCTTGTCGATTTCCTCGCAGGTTTTAAGAGCCGCTTCGGCGGCAGCTGGCTCGGCAATCTTGTCCAGCAGTTTCACGGCATCGCGCAAACGCTCGCAACAGCGCACACTCAGGTCAGTGAGTCGACGAATTTCGTCGGTCATGTGGTGCACGTCATAGAGTGCCATGGTTTCGGCAGAGTCTTGAATCAGGTCGGCCACATCGTCCATGGTGTTGATGAGCGAGTGGATCTGCTCACGGTCAATGGGGGTGATGAAGGTTTTATGGATGGCCTTGTTCACGTCGTGAGTGACCTTGTCAGCCGCACGTTCGGCGTTGTCCACGTCCTGGTTGTACTTGTCACGCAGATGCGGGTCAGCATAGTTTTCCACCAGACTGGAAAAGGCCCGTGCCGCTTCCACGATGCGATCGGCATGCTGGTTGAACATCTCAAAAAAATTGCCCTCGCGGGGCAGCAGTTTGGCAAACAGCATGAAGACTCCAGATGGAAAGATGTCAGCAGCGTGACAATGACATGACAGACGGAAGTTTAACCGCTATGAATGATCCCCTCTGCCGAACCGTCACGACTCAGGCCGACTCCAGTGATGTTCAAGACAAACGTTCGATGATCTGTGCTGACACCGCCTGCCACGTGGCCTCGTCGATACGCTCAGGGGAAACGTCCCGCAAGGGGTACACCACAAAGGCGCGCTCGTGCCAACGCGGGTGCGGCACGATCAGACGGGGACTGTCGAGGGTGGCGTCGCCATACATCAGCAGGTCCAAGTCCAGGGTGCGAGGGGCATTGGGATAGGGCCTTTCACGGCCAGCAGCCAGTTCCAGGGCTTGCAGTGCCTGCAACAGATCGGGGGCGGTCAAGGCGGTTTCCAGTTTCGCCACCGCATTGATGAAGTCCGGCCCCTGGGCCTGAAAAGGCTCGGTCCGGTACAAGGCCGACACTTGCAGGCAACGGGTTTGAGGCAATTGCCCCAATGCCTCGATGGCCTGCGTCACGCTGGCCCGGGCGTCGCCCAGGTTGGCCCCAATCGCCACCAGGGCCTCGACCGGAGCACGCGCCACCACGCTCACCCTTCAGCAGTGCCGGACGCAGACCCAGACCCAGACCCAGACCCACGTCCACGCCGACTGCGGCGGCGACGCGGGGCGTTGCGTCGAGGAGCCCCCTCGTCATCTGACGCGGTATCGCTTGGAACACCCGCCTCGCTGGCTTCCGGTTCAGCACTGCCCGTCACATCGGATTCCTCGCCACGGCGCTTGCGCCGCTGCGGTGCGGGTCGTACCTGCTGCAGCAAGATCTCACGCGAGGCGTCGTCGGCCAGGCTGAACTCCTGCCACCAATCCGCCAGGGTGACATCAATTTCACCCACATCGGCTCGCAGGCGCATGAAATCGAAGCCCGCGCGAAATCGCGCCTGCTCCACCAAGGTGAACGGGCCACTGCCAGCACGCTTGTCAAAGCGCGGTTGCATCATCCAGATCTCGCGCATGTCAGCCCCGAGCTTGCCGCGACCGGACACATCGCCAATGCGCTGGTCAAACACCTCGTCGATGGCTTGCTGCAGCGCCGGAAAGGGCGGCTGCTTGGCGCGGTGATGCGCCCACGACTCGCGCACATCGGACCACAAGACACAAGCCAGCAGAAAACTCGGGGCGACTGGCTTGCCTTCACCCACACGCCGGTCCGTGTCTTGCAAGGCCGCCTGCACAAAAGCGTCCTCGGCACGCTCGACCACCAGATCGAGCAGGGGATACAAGCCTTTGGCCAAGCCCAGCTTGCGCAATGCGCCGATGCTGGCCACCGCATGTCCGGTCTGCAACAACTTGAGCATCTCGTCGAACATGCGGCTTTGCGGAATGTCGGCCAGCAGTGACTTGAGCGAGTTCATGGGCGAGGCTGTCTTGCGATCGAGCTCAAACCCCAGAGCGGACAACTTGGCCGCAAAGCGAACAGCACGCACGATGCGCACCGGATCCTCGCGGTAGCGCGTGGCCGGGTCACCAATGAGCCGCAACCGACGCTTGCGCGCATCCTCGATACCCCCGTGGTAGTCCACCACCGACTGCGAGCGCGGGTCGTAATACATGGCATTGACGGTGAAGTCGCGCCGCGCGGCATCCTCGTCCTGGGGTCCCCACACGTTGTCGCGCAACACACGGCCACTGGCGTCCACCGCGTGTGTCATGCCGGCCAGGGCCTGCTTGCTGGTGCGCTCATTGCCTGACACCTGTTCGGCCGCGCCTGCATCGAGGTAGGCTCGAAAGGTCGAGACTTCGATCACCTCATGCTCCCGACCTCGCCCGTAGACCACGTGCACGATGCGGAATCGTCGACCGATGATGAAGGCCCGTCGAAACAAAGCCTTGACCTGCTCAGGGGTGGCGTTGGTGGCCACGTCGAAGTCCTTGGGACGCAAGCCCAGCAGCAAGTCTCGCACGGCCCCGCCCACGATGTAGGCCTCAAAGCCCTTGTCTTGCAGGGTTTGCACCACGTTCAGTGCGCGCTCATCCACCAGCTTGGGATCGATGCCGTGTTCGCTGGCCGGCACCACACGTCGCTTGCCCAGCGAGGGCGAGCCCGATTGAGGGGCCTTGCCGATCAGGCGTTGAATGAGTTTCTTGATCATGAAGCGGTAAACAGTTCGAGGATGGGCCAGCCGCGCTGAAGCGCTTGTTCGCGCAGCTGGTCATCGGGGTTGGTGGCTACCGGGTGGTTGACCCGCCCCAGGAGCGGCAAATCATTGGTGGAGTCGCTGTAAAAAGTGGTGTCGACGTCGGTCCAGTCCCACCCGCGTGCCACCAGCCATTGTTGCAGACGTTGCACCTTGCCCTCCCGCATGGAGGGAACGCCGGCGATTTCACCGGTGATCCACCCCTGCGCGTCGCGCTCGAGCTCCACCGCAATCAGGTCCTCGATGCCCAACAGCTGAGCGATCGGGCGCGTCACAAACTCGTTGGTGGCCGTCACGATCATGACTTGGCAGCCCAGGTCTCGGTGCCGCTGAATCAACTGCAGGGCTTGCGGTCGCACGGCCGGTCGGATCACTTCGTGCAAGAACTGCTCCCGCGCAGCCTCGGCCAGCACCCGCCCCTTGACGCGCACCGCCTCGGTGGCAAAGCGAACATATTCGTGAATGTCGAGCCGGCCCGCCTGGTAGTCGGCATAGAACTCGTCGTTGCGGCGCTTGAACACCACCGGGTCGGTCCAGCCAATGCGCTGGGTGAATTCACCCCAGGCGTAGTCAGAGTCCAGCGGCAGCAGGGTGTGGTCGAGGTCAAACAGGGCAAGATGCGGTTTCATGGGTCAGACGTCGTGCAACATCGCCTTGATGAGAGGAATGGTGAGGGGGCGCTGGGTTTGCAAGGCATAGCCGTCGAGTTGGTCCAGCAAGGCCATCAGGTGGCCCAGATCACGGCTGAAACGCGTCAGGATGAAGTCCATGACGTCATCTTTCAGAAAAATACCGCGGCCTTCGGCGTGCTGGCGCAAGACCGCCCGGCATTGGGTTTCATCGAGCAGGTACAACTGGAACACATGACCCCAGCCCAGCCGGGACCGCAGATCTTCCCGCAAGCTCAAGTCAGCGGGAGGGCACGTGCCCGCGGCCAGCACGCCACAGGTCTGGCCCTCGCCAGGGGTGGACGCATTGACGAACCAGTTGAAGGCGGCCTGCTGCTGCACCGCGGTGTAGTGCTGCACATCATCGAGCAGGATGACACGCCAGCGCGGGTCAAAGGCAGGCGGCTCGGCCACGCTCATGTCCAGCCAGCCCAGTGTTTCACCCCGCTCGGCCAAGGCATGGGCCATGGCCCGCAGCAAATGGGTTTTGCCACTGCCCTCGGGGCCCCACAGGTACATAGGTACAGGCGAGCGTACCGGGCTGCTGGCCCACAGGCGCAGGTGTTGAAAAGCCTCGTCGTTCGGGCCAGGCAAAAAATTGTGCAGGGTGGGGCCTCGTCCCAGGTCGATATCCAGTGCGATCTGCTTCATGCGTGGGTTCAACCCAGGTACAGGCGGCTGCCCAGGTAGTGGGCGCACAGCCTGCGCCAGCCGACCAGCAGGACGGCACTGGCGGGCAAGGCAATCAGCACCCCCACGAAGCCCAGCGCCTGACCAAAAGCCAGCAAGGCAAAGATCACCGCCAGGGGGTGCAGGCCGATGCGCTCGCCCACCAGCCGGGGCGTCAGGATGAAGCTCTCGATCAATTGGCCGAGACCGTAGACCACGGCGATCATCAGCCCCGCCTGCATCGGCTCCATTTGCAGCAAGCCCGCCAGCAAGGCCAGGATCAGCCCCAGACCGTAACCCAGGTAGGGCACGCAGATCGCCAATCCGGTGAAGACACCGATGGGCCACGCCAGGTCCAGGCCAAACAGGTGCAGGGCCACCGCGTAATAGAGGGCCAGCACCACCATGACCAACAACTGGCCCCGGATGTACTGCCCCAACACGCCGTCGCACTCCAGCAGAAAACTGTCCACCCCGCTGCGCCAGCGCGGCGGCACCAGGGCGCGCACACGCGTGACCACGGAATCCCAATCCAGCAACAGGTAAAACAGCACCACGGGAATCAAAATGGCATTGCCGATCAGCGTCAGCGCCACGCTACCCCCGATGCGCAGCGACGACAGCAAGGAGTCCAGCACATCCTCCCACGAGCCACTGAAATGCTTGAGGACAAACGCCTTCACACTGGCCGGGTCCAGGCGTAACTCGATGCCATACGAGAGCAGCCAGGGCGACAGCACCGCGTCCAGGCGCTGCACCACGGTGGGCAGTTGCTCGCGCAATTGGGGCAATTCCTTGGCGAGGACAGGGACCAGCAGCAGTCCGAGGGCCGTCATCACCAGGAGAAACAGGACTTCAACCAGTACCACAGACACGGTGCGGGGCACACGAGCGGCGGTGAGGCGGTCCAGGCTTCGGACCAGCGGCGACAAGGCGTACGCCAGCAAGGCCGCCACCACAAAGGGCAGCAACACCGGCCCCAGCCACCACACCAGCCAGGCCGCCACGCCGGCCAGGGCCATCCAGGCCAGCCAGCGCTGTTGGGTGGGGGTGAATTGCATACAGGGTGTTGATAACCGGTCGGTAGAATTCAGCGATTTTATCGGGGTGTCGCTGGCCTGCTCTTCAGGCACCGTTGGATTCCCCTTCTCGCCCATCACCATGACCACTCCCCTCTCCTACAAAGACGCTGGCGTTGATATCGATGCTGGCGATGCGCTGGTCGAGCGCATCAAGCCCTTGGCTCGCAAAACCATGCGTGAGGGCGTGCTGGCGGGTATTGGCGGTTTTGGTGCCTTGTTTGAAGTGCCCAAGCGTTACCGTGAACCGGTGCTGGTGAGCGGGACCGACGGGGTGGGCACCAAACTCAAGCTGGCGTTTGAATGGGACATGCACGACGGCGTGGGCATTGATCTGGTCGCGATGAGTGTGAACGATGTGCTGGTGCAGGGCGCCGAGCCTCTGTTCTTCCTCGACTACTTTGCCTGCGGCAAGCTCGAGGTGGACACCGCGGCCCGCGTGGTGGCGGGCATTGCCCGGGGTTGTGAACTCAGTGGTTGCGCGCTCATCGGTGGTGAAACCGCGGAAATGCCAGGCATGTACCCGGCCGGTGAATACGACCTGGCCGGCTTTGCCGTCGGGGCTGTCGAGAAATCCAAGATTCTGACGGGCCAGAACGTGCAGGCGGGCGATGTGGTGCTGGGCCTGGCGTCCAGTGGTGTGCATTCGAATGGCTTCTCGCTGGTGCGCAAGGTGATCGAACGCGCCGCGGATCAGTTGCCTGCCACCCTGGACGGCCAACCCTTTCGAGACGCCATCATGGCGCCCACCCGTCTGTATGTGAAACCCGTCCTGGCCGCCCTGGCGCTTCACCCCATCAAGGCCTTGGCTCACATCACCGGTGGCGGTTTGCTGGAAAACATTCCGCGTGTGCTCCCGGCAGGATTGGCCGCGCACCTGAACAAAGGCAGTTGGCCGCAATCCGAACTCTTTGCCTGGCTGCAACAACACGCCGGCATTGACGACCTGGAAATGAACCGCACCTTCAACCACGGCATCGGCATGGTGGTGGTGATCGCTGCGGACCAGGCCGACGCCTGTGCCGCCACCCTGCGCCAGCAAGGCGAACAGGTGTTCACCATCGGTCGCATTGCGTCACGTGGCGACGCAGCTGCGGTCACCGTGGCCTGAACCTCAAGCACCTGGCCCCGGGGCCCTGGCTCAATCGCCCAACACATCCAGCCGTTGTCGCACCATGCGCTGGCGTGTTTCGTCCCCCTGCGTGCGATAAATCTCGTGCAAGTTACGCAGCATCCGCGCGATGATGTGGCGTGGTCGCGCCGGTTCCAGGTGTCGCTGCAACCAGGCGTGCTGACGTTGCGCATCCGTCATGCCCGAGGGGGCGAGTCGCATGGGCCCCAACCACTCGAGCAAGGTGTCTTGATCCAGCACATGACCCGTGAACGGATCGATCACGATCTGCCCCCCCATGACCTGCGAGCTCATCACCTTGACCAAAAAGTGACCGGGAAAGCCCACGCCGTGCACGCGCAGGCCGACAGAGGACGCCAACTCCATCCACAGCACGGCCAGGCTGATGGGGATACCACGACGCGTGCGCAGCACCACGTGGATAAAGCTGTTGTCCGGGTCGTAGTAATCGTTGACGTTGCCGGCAAAGCCCAGGTCGCGGTAAAAGAACTGGTTCAACAGCCCCAGCGTGCGCAGGGGGTCAGGGTCGCCGCGCCAGCGGCGGTGCAAACGCGATTGCAGCTGGTCAACTTCGCTCAGCACGGCCTGCAAGTCGAGCTGCGGGTACTCATCCTGCGCCACACTGATGGCGGCCTCCATGAGGGGGAACTGCTGATCGCTGCCCACCAGCGTGGCAAAGTAGTCCAGCGCAGAAGGGGTGGTGGAGCCAAAATTCATGTGTGCCATGGTCGATCGTCTAGGGACGCCACAGGGTGCGCAAGGGCAGCCCCGTCAGGCGCAGCGAACCGAAATACAGCACCGCACTGACCGCGAGCACTGCGCCCATTGCGCCGACACGGGTCCAGGGCTGGGTTTGCAGACCCGTCCAGTCCCAGGACGCAGCGCACCAAGCCAACCACAGCGCCAGCACCCCACAGGCCACGACCACTTGCAACACAAATCGTCCCCAGCCAGCCGCTGGTTGGTAGCGCCCCTGGCGGCGCAATCCCAGCCACAGCCAGCCAGCATTGACCAACGCCGCCAACCCGATCGACCATGCCAGCCCGGCGTGCGCCAGCCAGGGCACCAACGCCAGGTTGAGCAACTGGGTCAGTACCAGCACCGCCACAGCGATCCTCACCGGGGTACGGGTGTCGTGGTTGGCGTAAAAGCCCGGGGCCAGCACCTTGATGGCGACCAGGCCCACCAGCCCAATGCCATAGCCCATCAAGGCTGAAGTCGTCTGACTGACGTCGCGCACCTGAAAAGCCCCGTAGTGGTAGAGCACGGCCACGAGCGGCTGCGCAAACAGCAGCAAGGCCACGGCGCACGGCAAAGCCAGCAACAGCACCAGACGCAATCCCGTGTCCAGCAAAGCGCCGTAGCGGGCGTCATCATCCGCGGCACGGGCAGCTGACAGCTGAGGCATCAGCACCACGCCCAACGCCACCCCCAGCAAGGCGGTGGGAAATTCCATCAACCGATCGGCATAGCTCAGCCAGCTGACACTGCCGGCCGGCAGATAGGAGGCGATTTGGGTGTTGATCAAGAGCGAGATCTGCGCCACGCTCACACCCAGCAATGCCGGGGCCATGAGACGCAGGATGCGGCGCGTGCCTTCGTCCTGCCACGCCTCGGTGCAGCCGGCCCAGGACAGGCGGGGCCTTGGCAGCACCCCCAATCGGGCCAGGGCCGGCACTTGAACCCCCAACTGCAGCAAGCCGCCCAGCATCACGCCTGCGGCCAGCGCATAGATCGGCTGCACCCCTTGGGTTTGCAGCCACGGAGCGCCCCACCAGGCCGCGCCAATCATGGCCAGGTTGAGCAACACCGGGGTGGCGGCCGGCACGGCGAAACGGCGCCAGGTATTGAGAATGCCCGACGACAACGACACCAGCGACATGAACGCGATGTAAGGAAACATCCAGCGCGTCATGAGCACCGCCGCGGCCTCCGATTCCGGGTTCTGACCCAGACCACTGGCCAACGCCATCACCAACCAGGGGGCGCCCAGCACACCGGCCAGACAGGTCAGCACCAGCACGCCCATCAGGGCCGTGGTCACCCGGTTGATGAGCCGGTGCGTCGCCTCGTCGCCGGCCTGTTCTCGACTGGCTGCCAAGACCGGCACAAACGCTTGGGAGAACGCCCCTTCGGCAAACAGGCGGCGAAACAGGTTGGGGATACGAAAGGCGACGTTGAAGGCGTCCGTCATTGCGCTTGCGCCAAAGGCGGAGGCAATCAACAACTCCCGCGCCAGCCCGGTGATGCGTGAAGCCAGGGTCAGCAGGGAAACAACAGACGCGGATTTGATCAGACTCACGCGGCGAGTGTAGCGGCTGTCGCCTGGCTCGGAACTTCAGCAGCGAGCGGTTTACCCTGGCAGGAGACTGCCACGGAATGGGCTTTTTCGAAGCCGCTCAGGGTTTTTGCTAGAATCGAGGGCTTTGCTGACATCATCCACAGACACAAAGGAAAACCACCATGGCATCTGGAAAGCCAAAGAAAAAGAACCCCCGTCTGGCGTCTGGCCGCAAGCGCGCCCGCCAGGACGTCAAACTCAACGCCGCCAACACCTCGCTGCGTTCGAAGTACCGCACCGCGGTCAAGAACGTCGAGAAGGCCGTCGCCTCGGGTGACAAGGCCAAAGCCGGCGATCTCTTCGCCCTCATGCAGTCCGTTGTCGACACCATTGCCGACAAGGGCATCTTCCACAAAAACAAGGCGGCTCGCGACAAGAGCCGTCTGTCTGCCAAGGTCAAGGCCTTGGCCGCCGCCTGAATCCCTTCAGGCACCCGCCCGGTTCCCCTGGAACCGCCGTTTGATCGGGTGCGCTGTCAGCAAGCAAGAAAACCGCTCCTCGGGGCGGTTTTTTTGTGTCCTCAGGACGTCACCGGGCACCTTGCTACCGGAAAAATGAGGCCTTTAGTAGGATTTATCTAGCAATTTTGAGATACTTACCCGCATGGCCGCCTCTAGCCTGCCTCGCTGGCTTCTCTTTTTACGATCCCGTCTCGCCTTCATCAGTCTGAGCACCATTGCCTTGGTGCTGCTGGGCCTGTTGTGGGCAGCCATGATGCTGCAGTCGCAGCGCGATCAGGGGCTGTCGCTGCTGGAGTCCCGCAGCCATTTGCTCAACATCACCCGAACGTTCAAAGAGCACGCGGAGAGCACCTTCAACGATGCCGACCAGGCCTTGCGGTTGGTGAAATACCAGTATGAGCGACGCCGCAGCCATGACTTGTCACTGCTGAACGAATACCTCAGCCATGAACTGCCGGACAAACGGTACTACAACCAGATCGGCATCATCGACGCCAACGGCCTGTACGCCTCGTCCAACCTGAGCGAACAGCGCCCGCCCACCGTGGATCTGTCCGACCGGGAACATTTCAAGGTTCACCGCGATGGCCCGCCGATTCCGGTGTACATCAGCCATCCTGTGATGGGGCGTATCAGTCACAAATGGTCGATCCAGGTCACCCAACGCCTGAACCGGCCCAATGGCCAGTTTGCCGGTGTGAGCGTCATTTCCATCGACCCCGATTACTTTGTGCGTTTTCATCGCGGCATCGACTTGGGCAAACTTGGCGTGACCGCGCTGGTGGGTCTCGATGGTTACCCCAGAACGCTGTCACAAGGCGATGGTCATGCCAACCAGGACTCAGCCTATGTGCAACAACTGTTAGCGCTGCCTCCCGAGGTCATGGGGCAGCCACGCGGCAGTTTTTTGTCAGACCAGTTGTTTGACGGCGTACCCCGTCTGTACGCCTACGAACACCTGAAAGAATTTCCATTGCTGGTGCTGACCGGCATGGCCCGCACGGAAGCGCTCGAGGAGTTTCAGGCACGCAACCTGACCTACTTCCAGTTCGGTGCTGTCATCAGCCTGATCATCGGCCTCTTTGCCGGGACATCGCTGTATCTGCTGCGGCGTGCGCAACGTATTCACCAGGAACTTGATGCCAGCCGCCAGCAAGCCGATGTGGCCAACCGCCACAAGAGCGAGTTTCTGGCCTCCATGTCGCACGAGCTGCGAACACCCCTGAATGGCATCATCGGCTACTCGGAACATCTGCAATCGGAGTTGCAAGATCCCGAGTTGCAATGGGCAAGCAAGGTCATCCACGACAGCAGTACGCATCTGCTCACCCTGGTGAATTCCATCCTGGACCTGACCAAGATCGAGGCTGGCAAGATCGAGCTCTCACCGCAACACGTGGCGCTGCGTCCGCTGGTGGAGGGTGTGTGCAACTGGCACCGATCCCGCTTAGGGGATCACGACATCACCTTGACGCTGGAATGGGACCCGGCACTGCCCGAGCGATGCCTGCTCGACCCCGTGCGGCTCAAGCAGGTGCTGAGCAACCTGCTGGACAACGCCATCAAGTTCACCCCCGCCGCGGGTCGCATCACCGTGCGTGTGAGTTCGAGCCCAGCTTCGCAAGGCCTGCACTTTGAAGTGACCGACACGGGTGAAGGCATCGCCGAAGACATGCAACCCTTGGTGTTTGAAAAATTCTGGCAGCAAGAGGCCTTCATGACCCGGCGCAGTGCTGGCACGGGGTTGGGTCTCACGCTGTGCAAGCGTCTGGTGGAGCGCATGGGTGGACAGATCGGATTTCATTCACGCCCACAGCACGGCAGCACGTTTTTCTTCACCCTGCCCTGCCAGCCGGCCAGTCCAGGACAGGCGGCATGAATTCGGTTCAATTGCTGGTGGTCGATGACAACCCCGCCAACCGCATGCTCCCTGGCTTGCTCCTGCGCAAGGACGGCTACCGCGTCGTGGCCTGTGAGTCGGGCGAGGAAGCCTTGGCCCAGTTGCAGCGCGACGCGTTCACCCACGTGCTGCTCGACATATCGTTGCCACACATGAGCGGGATGGAGGTGTGTCGCCGGGCCCGCCTGCAAAGCGCGGGCGAGGCGCTTCGCATCATTGCGTACACGGCACACGCCATGCCACACGAAATTCAGGAACTGCAGGAGGCTGGTTTTGACAGTGTGCTGGTCAAGCCGATACGCCGGCAGGACTTGATCGAGGCGCTGGCTGTGCCATCTAATGAGACGGATCCGGTGTGATCTGCAGTTCGTTGTCGCGGGCGAAGTTCATGACGAAATCCCAGGCCATGGGTTCAGCCTGGCGCAGATCGGTGTGGACGATGACACATTTGACGCCGTCAATGCTGTTGGGCACACACCAGGGGGAATAGCTGAGATGACTGCCTGCCACCGCTCCGCCGGGACGAAATTGGCTCATCACTCCCGCCAGCCGCTCGGCCCAGTCACTGGGTCTGAAGGTTTTCCCCTCGAGGGTCGTACCCAAAATGATGAATTCGTTGGCAGCGGGGGAAACCATGGCCGTCAATTATCGCACGCAAGCTCCTGGTAAACACCTAGAATTGGGCCTGAACGGCTCAACACCCGATCCTCGTTGTTGAGCCGATTTTATTGGTCCGTTCTCATTGAAGGAGTTGAGATGACTGCCCCGACCCCCAGTTCCGCACACACCATGAACACCTATGGCCGCCTGCCCGTGGCCATGTCGCATGGTCGCGGCTTGCGCGTCTGGGACACCGAGGGCAAGTGCTACCTGGACGGCCTGGCCGGTATTGCTGTGAACACCCTGGGCCACGGCCATCCCAAATTGGTACCGGCCTTGCAGGACCAGGTGGCCAAGATGATTCACTGCTGCAACTACTACCACATCCCCGATCAGGAACGCCTGGCCGCCAAGCTGGTGGAACTCTCGGGTTTGACCAACGCCTTTTTCTGCTCCACCGGGTTGGAGGCGAACGAGGCCGCCATCAAGCTGGCGCGCAAATTCGGACACGACAAGGGCATCGA